>JBDLSU010000394.1:0-3908 GCA_039799405.1 Pseudomonadota bacterium
ATGCGATCCACCATTTCTTCTTTGCTGACCACTTCCTTGCCGGGGCGATGGCCGCAGCGCTTGGCGGATACCTGGTCTTCCATATGCACCGCTGCCACGTCGGCGCGGATCATGTGGCGGATGGTGCGGGCGATGTTGAAGGCGCCGCCACAGCCGGTATCGATATCGACCAGCAAGGGCAAGGAGCACACTTCGGTGATGCGCTGGGCGTCGGTAATAACATCGTCCAGCGTGCTGATGCCCAGATCGGGCATGCCGAGCGAATTGGCGGCCACACCGCCGCCGGACAGATACACGGCTTTGTAGCCGGTGGCTTGGGCCATTCTGGCGGTGTAGGCAGTGATGGTGCCGACGACTTGCAAGGGCGATTCGTCTTGCACCGCCTGGCGGAACAGTTTGCCGCGTGATTCTTCGCGCATGGTAGTCCTTTCGCTTGATTGGGTGATGAATAAGGTTGTTGATTGGGTTGTTGATTGGGTTGTTGATTGGGTGAGCGCTTGCTCAAAAGCTGCTTGCGTATTGCAAAGCCTGTGCCATCCCACTGGCAAGCAAGCGCCGGTTTGCCAGGGCAGGACAAAATGCTGTGTGATTTCAGATACTTGGCACAAGCGGTGGCGATTGTAACGCGGCAGGTAAGGCCGGGAATGGCTGCTATAATGTTTCACGATGTGTTTCAAATGTCGTTTCGTTTTGAAATATTGAAACACCAACTGCACACAATTTGCGCCACTTGAAACAAGGAAACCCATGCGCCGCCACCCTGCCCCCACGGCCCCCATCGCCGAATCTGCCAATCAAGATTCGGGTGACAAACCGGTGATCTGGACGGTATCGATTTCACGCCTGTCCGATTTGCTGCGCGACATTACGCTGGAATACGATAGCCTGGCCCAGATTGAACCGGTACAACTGGGGTTTGACGATGCGGTGCGCCACATCCGCGAGCGCATGGCGCATGAGCGTTGCGATGCGATTATCTCGGCTGGCTCCAATGGCGCTTACCTGAAGAGCCGTTTGTCGATTCCGGTCGTCATCGTCAAAGCCAGTGGTTTTGATGTGATGCAGGCACTGGCGCGGGCGCGCAAGCTGGCACCGCGCATCGGCATTATCAGCTATCAGGACAGTATGCCCGCGCTGCATGAATTTGCCGCCAGTTTTGATTTGCAAATTGAACACCGCACCTATGCCACCGAAGAAGAAGCGCGCAGCCAGATCAGTGATTTGCAAAAACTGGGGATACAGGTGATTGTGGGAGCCGGATTGATTACCGATCTGGTGGAAGAAGCGGGTTTGCAGGGGGTGTTTTTGTATTCCGCCGCTTCGATCCGGCAAGCGTTTGATGATGCGCTGGAATTGATCCGCATTTCACCACAAGACCGGGGCCGCCACCGCCAGGATACCTTGCGCGCGCGCTATGGTTTGCACGATTTGCGCGGCGTCTCAAACAGCATGGAACTGCTGCGACAAAACCTGGTGCTGTATGCCAAATCCCCGGCCACGGTGTTGATACAGGGTGAAACCGGCACTGGCAAGGAATTAATCGCCCAGGCGCTGCACCACGAGGCCAGCCAAGTTTGGAGTCAACTGCGCAGCCAGCAACGTGGCAACCCGTCGGGGTCGCGCGGTGGCCAGCGCCCGTTTGTGGCGATCAATTGCGGTGCGCTGAATGAATCGCTGCTGGAAGCAGAATTATTTGGCTATGAAGATGGCGCGTTCACCGGTGCCAAACGCGGTGGCCACCCCGGCTTGTTTGAAAGCGCCCAACGCGGCACGGTGTTTTTGGACGAAATTGGTGAAATGCCGCTCAACCTGCAAACCCGCTTGCTGCGGGTGCTGGAAGAGCGCCAGATCATGCGGGTCGGTGGCACCCGGCCGATTGCGGTGCAGGTACGCATTTTAAGCGCCACCCATTGCGATCTGGAAGCACGCTGCGCCAGCGGCTTGTTCCGGCGTGATTTGTATTACCGGCTGGCGGTGTTGCGCTTGCAAGTGCCAGCACTGCGTGAACGGGTGGAAGATTGTGTACCGCTGGCGGAATGGTGCCTGAAAAACGCGCTGGCGGCGCTCGGTTCGCGCTTGCTACCGAATTTGCATGCCGAATTGCTCACTTGCAGCGCCTTGCTGGAAGGCTATGACTGGCCGGGTAATATTCGCGAATTGCGCAATGTGATGGAACGGCTGGCGCTGTTTTTGGCGGCGCAACCCCTGCAGGCGCTGACACCTTCGCTGTTGTTGCGCGCCGCGCCGGAACTGGCTGCGAGCAGGCAGCAAGTAGTGGCTTCGTTTGGTACAGAATTTGCCCGTGAACCCGGCAAAGAGCTTGCTCAGAAGAGTGCTACCACGCCAGACAGAGAGGATCAGATACGCAGCGCAGGCTTCCCCCGGCCGCACGTGCTTGCGCCGGATTTACCCGCCTTGCTGCAGCGCTTTGGCGGCAGTCGCGAACAACTGGCTACCCACCTTGGCATTAGCCGCACCACGCTGTGGCGGCGGCTAAAGCAGCAAGGCTTGATGGATGGCTGAGCCTGCTCAGTTGCGGGTCAGTTGCGGGTCAGTTACGGCTCAGTTACGGCTCAGTTGCGGCTCAGTTGCGGGTCAGGTAAATATCCTGATACGAGGTATAAACCGACGCGATGAGAACCGGCCCCAGCACCAACCAGCCCAGCATCAACGGGATACACGCCACGATAGCAAACACGATATACAAAATTCCGTACAGCAAGAAGGGCAGGATATTTTTGATGCAACCGGAAAAACTCGCCTTCATTGCATCAATCGGCGTCATCTGATGTGCAACCACCAGCAAGGGCGCAAACCAGATCGCCATGGCGACCGGAATCATCAAGGCCATCGCCACCAGGAAAATCAGCAGGAAGCCCACGCCCATTCCCCCTGCCAATAAGGTTCCGGCCAAACTACTGCCGCCGCCTGCCATCATGGCCCCAATGCCACCCAGCCCCACCACCAGCATCGCGATTGCCACGACCACACCGATCGCAAACAACGCCGCCAGATACAACAGGCCAACCAGCGCCAGGGAGCTAAAATTCTTTTGAAAGCCTTCAAATATATGTTCAATACGCAGCGCTTCACCGCGATCAATCGCCATGCAACCGAGCATAAAGCCACCAGCAAAGACCGGGAACAGGATGTGCATGGCCAGATTAACCAGCGGGATAAATGCCAGCACCATATTGAGGATCATAAACACGATGATCATCAGTATCCACATACCGGCATTGGTCTTGAACATTTCAAAAGCCCGGCCATACCAGCCCATCACCTTATCGGTGCCAACCGATTTGCCACCCGGGTCAAATCCTGCCTGGTTGTCATTGCCATTCTGGTTCAAGTTGGAGACCGGCGCGGCATACGGGTTTTCTTTATCGAGCGAGGGAGGTGACATAATGCATCCTTTTCAAAAATGGCAGAAGTGCCACAGTGTAGCGCAGTTTTGAGTCCGCCAAGCAAACAATCCGGCCTGACACAAAAAAACATACATCTGGCTGACAAGGCCATTCACCGTTATAATGCCTGCCTTTATGCCAACTATGCCCAGCGCGCCCAAACCACCATGTCCGATAGCCTGAAAGTCTTGCTGCAATACCTTCTTCCCAAACAAGCCATTACCGCCGTGGCGGGCAAGCTGGCACACGCCAGGGCAGGTGGCATGACGACCAGCGTGATTGGCTGGTTTGTGCAGCGTTACCAGGTCAATATGGCAGAAGCGGCCAATCCCGACATTGCCAGCTACCCCACCTTCAATGAATTTTTCACACGACCGCTACGCGAAGGCGCGCGCCCGCTGGCCGCTGCCAAATTGATTTGTCCGGTCGATGGTGCCATCAGCCAGTTTGGCAACATTGAGCGCGACCAGATTTTTCAGGCCAAGGGGCACCAGTTTTCGA
>JBDLSU010000395.1:0-8157 GCA_039799405.1 Pseudomonadota bacterium
ACCCCACCGGGTGGCGCGCTGTCGGCCAGTGCAGGTGGGGTTTGCAATTCAAACAGCAGACTGTGCGAGCGATATAACTCACCATCGACCCACAAATCCAGCCACACCGCCATGCGTTTGGCCAACGCTTCTTGCTGCAAAGGCCGCAGCCTGATCTCAAGCTGGCCTACAGGCAGCACTACATCTTGACTCAATGACAGTAAGCTGAGCTGACTGTCGATCTTGCGTTGCTGCAACAATTGCTGCAATCCCTGTTGCGCGACTTCCCGCAAGCGCTCCCCTGCAACGGTTTGCTGGGCCGCACGCAAACTCAGGGTGGCAGCGCCTTGCCATTCCAGTTGCAAACCGGGCAGTGCCAGCGTACTACGCAGCGTATGCTCCAGTTGATTGCGGTGCAACTGAGCGACATTGCCCGGCAGCGGCAACCGTCCCAACACCAGTTGCTGCAGTTGCTGTTGCAAGGCGGCCGAATCGGCTTGTACCTGTGCCACCTGACCCAGTTGCCACTGACGCCCTGCCAGCGTCGCCTCGGCTTGCAACAACAGGCTGGCGCGCTGCGCCTGAGCCGGGGCCGAAGCGATGCCCGCCAGCAGGAGCAGGGTCAAGCCACCTTGCCAAACCGGCCAAGCCGATAAAGCCAACCGAGTCAACCGTGCTTTGCGCCCGTAGCGATCAAACCGTTTCATCGCTAACGCCGCAAATTATTACTCATGCCAAGCATTTCATCGGCAGCCTGGATCACTTTGACGCTCATGCCATAGGCACGCTGCGCCACCATCAAATTCACCATTTCATCGACCAGTTTCACATTCGAGCTTTCAATAAAGCCGGGGGCCAGCGCACTCACGCCGTCTTCACCTGGCCGCCCGGCTTCCGGCAAACCGGAGCGTTCGCTGCTGGCATACAAATTATGCCCAAGCGCTTGCAAGCCTGCGGGATCGGAAAAATTGACCAGCTCCAACCGCCCGGCTTCGGTCGGCACACGCTGATTGGCCGCCGTGACCATCACCCGGCCATCGCGTCCGATGGCAATTGATTTGGCGTCTTTGCCAATATGAATATTCGGTTTGAGCAAATTGCCGTCGGCGGTAGTCAAAAAACCATCCGGATTGACGCGCAAACTGCCACCGCGCGAATAGGCACCAGTGCCATCGGCCAGGGTCACTTCAAAAAACCCGGCTCCCGCAATCGCCACGTCCAGTGCATTGTCGGTCTGACGCAGTTCGCCCGGCGCAAACACTTTGGACAAGCCATCGATTGCCACCCCCATGCCCTGGCTCAGGCTCTGGCCCAAACTGGTGCTGCCCAAGGCCGGGTTTTGCCCCAATTCACGGTACATCATGTCCTGAAAGCTGAGGCGGGAAAATTTATAACCCGGCGTATTCACATTGGCCAGATTATTGGCCACCGTATCGACGCTGATCTGGTGGGCTTGCATGCCGGTGGCGGCAACGTACAGGGCATCATTCATGGCAGTTCCTGCGGTCAAAAAATGGGAGAACGGGAATTCATCACTTCAACACCTGGTATTTGTATTGTTTGTATTTTTTGTATTGCTTGCATTAAAACTCGCCCAGCTTGCGCAGGGTTTGCGCATACACTTCACCATAACCTTGCATGGCCTTTTGCATACTTTCAAAATGGCGCACGGTTTCAGTCAACTGCACCATTTCTTGTGCTGAATTCACATTGGAGGCTTCCTGAAAGCCGCTGCGCAAATTGCCCGGATGACCATCGGCGATGCTTGCGCCCCCCTGGGCAAACAAACCATGACCCAGGCTTTGCAGCAAATTGGCCTGGTTAAAGCGCAGCAAGCGAATTTGCCCGATGCTGCGCTCGCCCTGCCTGACTTCGCCTTGCGGGCTAAAACTGATGTCACCGGCACCGGGCCGCACATCGGCGCGCAAACCAGCGATGGCATGGCCTTGTTGCGTCAACAACCGCCCGCCGGGGTCGGCGCGCAAGCTGGCCTGACGCATAAAAGCCGGGCCTTGAGCGGTACTGACTTCAAAGAAGCCTTCGCCCTCCACCACCACATCCAGCACATTGGCACTGGCACGCAAATTACCGGCACGCATGTCGAGCGCGGCAGGCACACTGCTACGCGCCAGGCTGTTTGGATCGATCTGGCTGGCCAAGCGGGAATGGCCGGACAATTGCGTACTGCCCAACAGGCTGGCAAAATCCTGGCTCTGCACAAACTGGCGCTTATAGCCGCTGGTCGCCACATTGGCCAGATTCTGGCTGATGGTATTCAAGCGCTGCATATCGTCTTGCATCGACAGCGCAGCAATGGTCATGGCATCCATTTTTTCCCTCTCAATTCAGGCTGACAGTACACCAGGCTTTCAAATTCACCGAATTGGGAATTTCTGCCATCGACAAAATACGCATATGCGGAATCATGCGCTCACTCAGGGCGCGCAAATGGCGGCGCAAGTCCGGCGAGCACAACAATACCGGCAGCATATTGCTTTTCATCATGCGTTCACTTTGCTGCGCCAGACGCGACAATAATTGCTCGGCCAGTTTTGGCTCCACCACCAGCGTGGTTTGCAAGTCGGCGCTCTTCACGGCACCGATCAGGGTTTGTTCCAGTTGCGGCTCCAGCGTCATCACTTGCAGCGCATTCATCTCCCCCAGCAGCGACTGGCAAATCGCCGCGCCCAGCTTTTGCCGCACCAATTCCGTCAGCAACATCAAATCCTTGTTGCCACGCGCCACATCGGCCAGGGTTTCCAGAATCGCTTCCAGATTACGGATCGACACTTTTTCTTTCAACAGGTTTTGCAGAATTTTTTGCACATCGCCCACTGACAACACGGTCGGAATCAATTCTTCCACCAGGCCCGGCTGACTTTGCCGCACCCGGTTGAGCAAGCGGTCGGTTTCGGCCCGGGTCAACAGCATCGGCGCTTGCTGTTTGAGCACTTCACTCAAATGGGTGATGAACACGGTGCTGGCATCGACCAGCGTGTATTTGGCGGCACGGGCGGCATCTTTTTCGCTGTCTTCAATCCATACCGCAGGCAAGCCATAGGTGGGTTCACGGGTTTCGATGCCTTTTACCCGCTTGGTGTCGCCGCCCACATGAATCGCCAGAGTGCGATCACTCATGATTTCACCGCGCCCGACCTGCACCCCGAAGACCTGGATTTCATAGGCATTGAGCGCCATTTGTTTGGATTCGCGAAAACGCACCCTTGGCAACACCATGCCAAAGTCGAGTGCATATTGTTTGCGGGTAGCGGCGATGCGATCCATGAACAGGGTTTGTTCACCGCCCACCAGCGGCCCAAGATTGGCACCGACCTGGACTTCAATCGGTTCTACCTGCAGTGCGGCATAGGCGTCCGGTTCTTCGCTTGTTTTGCTGTCTGCACCAGCTTTTTCATCGCTGCTGGTGCCAGCGGTTTCGGCCTTGTGGTTTTTTACCAGCCAGGCGACGGCCAGAAACAAGGCGATGATGCTCAGGATCGGCCAGGCCGGAATCCCCGGCAACAGCAATAACACTGCCAGCGCCAGCGCCACCAGCACCAGCGTTTTGGGGAAGGCGGTAATCTGGCGCATCACTTGCAGGCTCAAATTACCATCCGAGGCCGAGCGCGTCACGATAATGCCGGTACTGACGGCAATCACCAGCGCCGGTACCTGGGTCACAATGCCATCGCCGACGGTCAGCAAGGTATAGGTTTGCAGCGCTTGATCCCAGCGCATGCCCAGTTGCATCACGCCGATCACCAGGCCACCAATGATATTGATCAGCATGATGATGATGCCAGCGATGGCATCACCCTTGACGAATTTGCTGGCACCATCCATGGCACCATAGAATGCGCTTTCTTTCTCCAGCAATTTGCGCCGCCGTTTGGCTTCTTCCTGGTCGATAAAGCCCATATTCAGGTCAGCGTCAATGCTCATTTGCTGGCCCGGCATGCTGTCCAGGGTGAAGCGTGCCGCCACTTCGGAAACCCGTTGCGCGCCATTGGTCACCACCACATATTGCACCACTACCAGGATCAAAAATACGATCAGGCCGATGACGTAATTGCCTGCGATCACATACGATCCGATGGCGGCAATGACGCGTCCGGCATCGGCGTCGGACAAAATCAGCCGGGTCGCCGCTACATTGAGCGAGAGCCGGAACAGGGTTGCGATCAACAGCAACGAGGGAAAGGTGGAAAATTCGACCGGACGTTCGGTATAAAAGGTCAACATAAAAATAAGGAGGGCGAAGCTGAAATTGGTCAGGATCAAAAAGTCGAGCAACCCTGATGGAATCGGCGCAAATAGCACCGTGAGCACACCCACCACCAGCAATACCAGTACCAGGTCGGCATTTTTATCGAAGATGCGGCGCAGACCAAACATCAGGTAGCCCTCCCGCCAGTGGCAGAGGCTGAATTTTGCTGGCTACCGGTACTTTGCAGGTTGCCCATGCTGCGCATATTGCGCATTGTATAAACCCAAACCATGATTTTGGCGACCTGCGGATACAGCTTTTCCGGCACAAAGCCATCGTAATCGACTTCGCGGAACAGCGTGCGTGCCAGCATGCGATTTTGTACCACCGGAATCCGGTGGCGGTTAGCAACTTCGCGCATCTTGCGCGCCAGATCGCCCGCGCCCTTGGCCACCACTTGCGGTGCGCCCTTGGCCCCTTGTTGATAGGACAACGCCACGGCCAGCCGGGTCGGGTTGACGATCAGGACATCGGCCGTCGGCAGTTTGCGTGTGGCTTTGCTGCGTTTCAACATTTCCTTGCGCAATTCGCGGATCCGCGAACGGATGCGCGGATCGCCCTCGCGGTGCTTGTGTTCGTCCTTCACATCGCGCCGGCTCATGCGCATGCGTTTGGCAAATTCCCAACGGGTGTAAGCAAAGTCAATCAGGGCAATCACCAGCAGCGTCAATACCAGCTTGCCCAACAAGCCCGCGCTGATATCGATGAAAGCACGGCTATAGCCTTTCGGATCGAGCCCGGACAAGCTCAAAAACCCGGGCAAGGCAGCACTGATGGCAAACCAGGTAACGCTGCCCAGTATCAGCAATTTGATCAGGCTTTTGCCAGCATCAAACAAGGTTCGCAGGGAAAACAGGCGCTTTAGTCCGGCCACCGGATTGATCCGCTCCGGGTCGGGAGACAAGGGCTTGACGGTAAAAATCGGCCCGACTTGTACCAGATTGGACAAAATTGCCGCGATAAGCAAGGCCAAAAACAGCGGTGCCAGCAAATTCAGCATGGCCAGCAGAATTTGCACCAGCCAGTGGCTGGTAGAAGCCAAATCCCAATGGCTAAAACCAAGGCGGGCAAAAATGGCTTGTTGTACTTTGGCGGCCTGACGCCAGCTTTCCCAGCCAGAGGAATACACGATCAACACCAGCGCTCCCAATACCGCAACGGCATTAAAATCCGGGCTTTTGGCAACACTGCCCTTCTTACGCGCTTCATCGAGCTTGTAAGGGGTTGCCTGTTCGGTGAGATCGGAATCCTGTTCAGCCATTTATGTCAACACCTGTTCCCAGTACAAGAAAATGGACGCATAAATTCGTCCCATTAACGGCAAGGCGCTCCCCAGCGAGAGCGCAAAAATAACCAATGCCACCACGATTTTGAGCGACACACCCAATACCAGCACATTCATTTGCGGCAAAGCACGGGATAACACCGCCGTCCCCACCTCCACCAAAAACAACGCAAATATGCACGGAGCCACCAGCGCCAACGCCAAGGAAAACATCAGGCCGAACTGCTTTAGCACCGCCTCCAGCGGCAAGCCCGACCAGCTACTGCCAGGCGGCACTTGCTGTACCGAATAGGCCAGACCACGCATCATGGCATGATGCCCGTCCAGTGCAAAAAACACCGCCAGGGCCAATAAATTGAGCATGCTGGAAAAAACCGGTGCACTGGCCCGGGTAACCGGATCAAATACCGTGCCCAGACCAAAACCACTTTGAATATCGAGTAACTTGCCAGCCAGCGAAAATACGCCAAAGGCAGCAAACACGCCAAAGGCCAGCGTCGCGCCCAACACTACTTCCAATATTGCCGCCAACAACAGACTGCCCAGGCCCCAATCGACTTTAGCAACCGGCAACCCCAAGCCCAACACCAGGGTGACGCTCATGGCCAGGGTAAATAACACCCGCACGGTATTGAGCCGGGTCAGGTTGGAAAACACCGGTGTCATGAAAAACACCGCCGCCAACCTGAGCGACAGTAAAAATACCAGCGCCACGGGTGCCAGATCCAGCGTCAGGCGCATGCTAAAAATACGACGGAATATTACTGATCAAGCTTATGGAAAAAGCCAGCAATCGTTTTAACATCCAGGGACCGAACACCATCAGAACAATAATTGCGGCAACAATCTTGGGAATATAGGTAAGTGACATTTCTTGCACCTGGGTCACCACTTGCAAAATACTGACCGCCACCCCCACCCCCAAAGTAACCAGAAGCAATGGTGCCGCTATCAATAAGGCGTTCCATAAGACATCGGTCAAAAGTTGCAACGCCAGATCAGAGCCCACCTTACCTCCAATAAACTGTTTTCTTCCGGGCAATTCTACCGTAGTGCTACAAAATGCGAAAGCATCAGTTTGCATGTTTTTGAACCGGTACAGTTTGCCATATCAATTTACAGAAAAACCATGAAGTCCATTTTTTATTCCATTTGAACTTAATTATTTTTACCAAAATTATCATATCGATATCTTTTGTTAAAAATACCGGGCACAAACATCCCGTTCCGCACGAAATAAAAAATATTTTCAAATTACCCTAAACAAATTTCCCAAACGCTGGATACATTGTTTAACAGTAGCCAAAACGTGAAGCATGGATCAAAAAGCAGTCATTTAGCTTGGCGTTTACAAGGTCAATTTTTGGGAGAAAAGATAGCATGACAGCAATTGTTAGTGGCAATGGTCTTGGTTTATCAAATAGTTCAAGCGCAACCCTTGGTCAACGTGGCAGTTTTGGTTCGTTTGGCAGTGGACGCAATGGCGAGCAAGTTGCAGTCAATATTGCAACTGGTAATCTGGTACTTCAGAATCAGGACGATTTTTTGGTGAGCCACGGCACCGACATTGCAACAGTGCGAACTTACAACAGTCAGGGCCAAGATAGTTTTGGTAGTGGCGGTGCCTGGTTCAATTACAGCAATGCCTTGCACCTGCGCCTGAACGGTGCCCCCAATAGTTCTGGCAGCAGCATTACCCGTTATGAAGCCGACGGCGCGGTGTCGGATTTTCTGTATGACGCCACTGCAGGACACTATGTCAGTAGCGCTGGCGGCGGTGCATTTGACACCATTGTCGCCACGGTTGATGGTTTTACCTGGGTCGATGGCAGCAGTCGTGCCAGCGCACAATACAATGGCAGCGGAACCTTGATCAGTAGCAGCGACCGCACGGGCAACCGGCTCGACTATAGTTACGATACGAACAATCCCAATTTGTTGAGAATGGTCAGCGATGCTTTTGGTGGCAGTACGCGTTACGATTATCAGGGCAATTTGCTGAGCGAAATTCATACCATTTCAAGCCAGGCGGGCGGACGTGACCAGACCCGTGTACGCTACCACTACGACGGCAGCAACCGTCTGGATCGGGTGACGGTCGATTTGTCTCCCCAGGATAATTCGGTCAGCGATGGCAATGTGTATGTTACCGAGTACACCTATGATGGTGCCAGCCACCGGCTGGCATCGATCTCGCAATCGGACGGCAGTAGTCTTGCCTTTACCTGGCAATATGTCAACTCGGCGTTTCGGGTTGCCACCATCAGCGATGCGCTGGGACGCAAGACCACCTATACTTATGCCACCAATATCACGCACGTCTCGGGCAGTAACGGCGTTCAATCCTATGAGTACGATCAAAAAGGCCAGTTGACCCGTTCCCGCACAGGCTTGAGTCAACTTGATTTCAGCTACTTTGACAATGGTGATGTGCAACAGATAAGCGAAATCGGTGGCATTGATGGCCGCACCCGGGTCACTACTTTTGGCTATGACTCCAATGGCAATGCGATTTCACAAACTGATAATAATGGCAGCATCATCAACCGGGTGTTTGATGGCAAAAACCAGCTCATCAGCGAAAAGGTCACACTCGATAGCAATACCCGGCTTATCACCCGAAATG
>JBDLSU010000396.1:0-16563 GCA_039799405.1 Pseudomonadota bacterium
AGCGCATCATGATCACCCGTGGCATGCTCAATTTTGCCAAATCCGATACCGAGGTGGCGTATTTGATCGCACGCGAAATGGCGCACAATGCGCTCGGCCATGCCGCCAAACAGCGTTCCAACAGCGTGGTAGGGCAACAAATCGATAATTTGATCCGGGTCAACCCCGATTTAAGCATGTTGATCGGTAGCGCCGGGATCAAACCCACCCCGCCGGATCTGGATCTGGCGGCCGATAACCTGTCCCTGTATTTTTTGGCACGCGCCGGTTTTTCGCTCGATGCGGTTAGCAGCTTCTGGCAACGACTGGCCAGCCAGTATCCGGCCACGGTGCTCAACTCGCACACGGCACTGCACCCGGCCCATGCAGCACGGATGACGGCACTGGAAAAATCACTCAAGGAAATCAGGGCCAAACAACGCGCCCAAAAACCCTTGCTGCCCTGATCGAGCGCCAATCAACCCGGCAAGCGGAAAAATTTCTTGATGCTGCGCAAAATATTGGCTTGATTGCTGTTTTTGGCATGCCCTGTGCGGCCCTGCTCGACGGCTGCCAGATTGCTTTCGCGTTCACTGATAATTTGCGCCAGCACATCCGCCAGCGCCGGGCGTTCGCGCAAAATCGCTTCAAACGCCAGCTTGTCGATCCGGTAGCATTCCAGATTGGTTTTGGCGGTAATGGTACTGCGGCAGGGTTCCCCGGTCATCATGCCCAGTTCGCCAAATACTTCGCCCGCGCCCAGACAGGCAATAAACTGACGCTCGCGCCCCAGCACCTCGTACCAGACTTCTACTTCGCCCGTTACCAGCAAATACAGCCAGTGTGCCATGGTGCCCTGGCGGGTAATGACTTCGCCCTTGGTAAAAGGCGTAACGGTCAGGCCGGTAGCAATCTGGCGCAACTCGTCTTCATGAAACCCTTCAAACAGCTTGACCACTGACAGCATTTGCATGCGATGCGCAATTTCCTGTTCATGCTTGATGGCGCGACTTTCATCGCTGTCACTTTGCATGCGCGCATTCAGATTGGGTTTGCCCAGCGCAATATTGTGCCGCCGCAGCGCCGTGAAGATATGCTTGCGGATCATGGAATCGGTCAGACTGTCCAGTTGCGGCGTGGTCAGCCAATAACGCACCGCGTAATACGTCAGACCATCGCGATAATCAGTCAGAATGCAGTGCGGCGGCGGATTGCTGGCCACATTCTCAATCACCGCCGAAACAATCGCATTTTCCACCGCCGTCACCACTTGCGACGGTGCCACGGTATTACTGGTGCTAAAGGCGATGGTGCGGCGCGAGTTACGGTGTTGCGCGCTGCTGAACACCACCACGGTGGAGCGCACCAGCTCGCTGTTGGGCACCACCACCACTTCACCATCATTGGTCAGCAAGGCGGTATGACGCCAGTGGATTTCAATCACCCGGCCACGGTAGAGCCCGAGTTGAATCCAGTCGCCAATTTCCAGCGAATTATCCAGTTGCAAAGCCAGCCCGCCCAAAACATTGCCCAGCGTTTCCTTCATGGCAAACGCCAGAATGGCCGTCATGACGGCCGAAGTGGTCAGCAAACCACTCAAGTCCAGCCCGACATAGCGCAAACGGATCAAAGCCCAGATACAACAGGCGATCAGAAAAATCAGGTCTTCCAGAATACGCGGCCACGGCATGTGCAAGGCGGGTAATAACAGGCGGAAGATGCCAATGATGACGATGCGAATCAGCAATATCCCCCAGCCAAGAATCACCAGCTCATGGAGCACATCCTTGCTGGGACCGAGCGCCAATGGTGGCACGATGCGCCCGATCAGCATCAGCAGCAATCCCAGGCCCGCCATCGAAAGATGCATGCGCAACAGTTGCCGCCCTTCAGGCAACAGGCGCGCGGCCAATACTTGCAACAGACAAGCCACGGCAATGACGCCAAGCAAAGCAGGATTGAGAGCGATCCAGGCAAGAAAATTCATGGTCAGGCACGCAAGAAAGGTAGTTCAAGCTCAACGCCAGCATCGACTAATGCCAGTGTGCTGCGCCTAGTTTGCCACAGTTAAACCAGGTGCGGCCAAGCATTATTCAGTTTCAGTCAGCCGGGCTTATCTGGTGCCATGTGGCAAAACTTCCGGCAAGGCCCGTTCCACTGGCCGGGTATCGGCACCGAGTACCCGCATGCGCCCCAGAATGGGCGGTACTTCATCGGCAGAAATCAATACATCCAGCAAGGTCGGGGCGCGTTGGTTGCACATGCTGTCAATATCGAGTTGTTGCAAATCTTGTACCGAACGAATGGTGTAAGCCCGGGCACCGAGCGCGCGTGCCAGCGCGGCAAAATCGACGACCGGCAAATCACAGCCAATACGTTCGGTATTTCGCAAACGCTGTGCATGTTTTACCATCCCCAGCGCATGATCATTCAGTACGATGTAAATAATTGTTAATTTTTCTGCCACCGCAACGGTCAGCTCTTGCCCACTCATCAACATGCTGCCATCACCAGTAATACACACCACAGGCAACCTGGGGTCGCCCACGGCAGTACCCACCGAAGCCCCGATGGCCCAACCCATCGGGGCAAAATTATTGGTCAGGCGCAACCAGCCAGCATCAGTTTTGCGTCGGCCACTGTTTCCCATCCGGTTATTACCCGTGCGCCGTTCGCGCAAGCGGCGGTCGGCCGGAAACAGGCAGTGTATGGCCCAGGCCACACTATTACCGGCATCGGCCAGAAAACGGGTGGTGGGCGGAAACAACTGGCCCAGTTCATGCATCAGGCGCTGTGGCAAAATCGGTACGCTATCCACTTCAAACTTGCGTAGCTGCGGGTGCGCCGGGCTGGCAGCGGCTTCAAATACAGGTTCGGTAATAGGATGATAATCACACACCAGTTCCACCAGGCGCATAAATACCGACATGATGCGGCCGCGCACATGCAAACGTGCCATCGGGGTGCGCGCCAGATGGTCTTCCGATTCTTCGATATGCACCATGCGGCCGTTGAGCAGGCTGTTATTCCAGCCATCGCTGTCCCACTCCCCCATGCCGGTGCCAATGGCGATGATCAAATCGACGCGACTATCCTTGATGGTACTATGGGCCAACTGGTGCCCGGCAAAACCAAATACGCCGCGAAATTGCGGATGATACGGGCTGACCAGCCCCTTGCCATCGGGTGTGGTGACAAAGCGTGCGCCAGTCAGCGCCACAACATGCAAAATCGGCCCAATCGCTTCACCGCATGCACCACCAATGAGCAAAACAATATTCCTCGATTCCAATAAAATCGCCGCCAATTCGCGTACCGCAAACTCGTCAACAATGGTGGGTGGTACCAGCAAGCTGTGCAAATCGTAGGACGGTGCCGTTTTACCACTGGGCGCGCCCAGCACATCGAAAGGAAAGGTCAGATGCACCGGGCCACGCGGACAACGCATCGCCAGTTGCAGCGCTGACACCAGTTTCGGCTCCAACTGGGCCGGGTGCGAGACCAGTGAGTTATAACGGGTACAAGCCTGGAACATGGTGAGGATATTGACTCCGGTACAGCCTGATTCCTGCAAGGGATGACGGCCAAAGGTTGGCAGCGCCGGCTGCCCGGTAATGACCAGCAGCGGAATATTATTATCAAAGGCGCTGGCCACCCCGGTCAGTAAATTGGTGGCACCTGGCCCCGAGGTGGCGCAACAAACGCCAATGCGCCGGGTCTCGCGCGAATAGCCATCGGCCATAAACGCCGCGCCGGTTTCATGCCGGGCCAGAACCAGGCGCAAACCGCCACGCCGACTGCTGCGTGCCATGGCATTAAAGAAAGGTTCAATGGCGCCGCCCGGGATGCCAAATACCACCTCAATGCCCAACTGTTCCAGATAAGCCACCAATAGATCGGCCACATCCAGTGGCGCAGGCCCATGATATGGCTCATCAGCAAGCGAGGGCGTGAGCAGGTGCGGCGGTAATATATCCATTTTCATGACTCCAGCGGGCCTGACTCAAATCGGATTGCCTCTCCAAACAATGGCATCGGCCGCTCGCTTGAAAAGACAGCATAATATGATACTTTCTGACTGATTAGCGTCTTATTATTATTACCTGCACACCGATTTTACACCAGTGCGTACCCACTTATTCCACCTTTTACGTAACTTCTCCTCTTCTGCCGGGCCGCTGGCGCGATCATAGCGGAAATGCTGCCACAACTTGGTACAATCAGCGCTTCCAGGCAGCTTGTTGCCCGACTCTTGCCCATGCACCATGAATGCCCAATCCCTGATGCGTTTTTTACGCGCCGCCCCGCTCAGTACCAGCTTTGCCCTTATCTGCATCGCCATGTATCTGTTAATGCTGGCCAGCGGTGCCCATTTTGCCGATCCGCATAGCCGCGCCATGATTGAATGGGGTGGCAATTACCGCGCACTGACCCTCAATCACCAATCCTGGCGCATATTTACCGCCATGTTTTTGCATGGCAGCTTGTTGCACATCAGTTTGAACAGCATCGCAATATTTGACATTTGCTATCTGTTGGAACAACGCATCGGTGCCTGGCGTCTGGGCCTGGTATTGCTGTTATCGGGCTTGAGTGCTTCGCTGTGCAGCTTGATCTGGGGGCCATTGCTGGTGAGTTTCGGCGCTTCCGGCGCGATTATGGGGGCGGCCGGTTGTTTGCTGGTGTGGCTGATCATGACCGAATCGATTGCCAAAAACCCGCTGCCATTTATTGCCCTGCTGGCTGGCATTTCGCTACCGCTGGGGCTGGGCATGTTCTGGCACCGGCTCGACAATTCGGCCCATATTGCCGGATTATTGGTCGGCATGATGCTGGGCGCACTGCTGTTCGCCGTACAAGCGCTTGGCCCCCGCCGCCAGGTGCAGGCGCAGGTGCTGATGCTGGTCGCAGGTCTGTTGCTGATAGGGACAGTTTTGCGCAAACAAAATCGTGATGAATATCGCTTCCTGGCGCAATTGCCAGCAATCGATACTATTTTGCAACAGTATGCACGGCCGCAAAACTTTTTATCGCAAGCACAACCGGACTGGGGCCGCGCCTTGCAAGGTTGGCAGCAATGTTTGCAAATAAGCGCAGAGTGGCCGCGCCTGCGCCTGAACAAGCGCCAGGAACTGCTGGCGCTGCAAATTGGCAATGTCTGCAAAGTCCAGCAACAAACTTATCTGATGCTGGCGCGCTCCAAGGCTACGCCCCGGCAAATCATGCAGCATCCGCAATTTTTACAGTACCAGTTGCAGGCGCAAAATCTGTATGCCAACCTGTTGCCGGGCTTAAGCCGCGAACTTGAAGTGGAATTTGCCATTCAATCGCAAATTGGCCCACTTGCCAAAAACCCGCTACAGCTTCCCGGTGGGCGATAAGCAAAGCGGAATCGGGCCGCAGATCGTGACCCGAGCCACGCCATATCAATTGAACGCCTGTGTAGATAATTGGGTGATTGTGGTTTATCATCAAACTCACGCACTGACACAGCCAGCAACCTGACAACGACGACAACCCCTACGATTGCAACCCCTTGCCAATGATGCCTGACTCTTCCCACCCCATCGCGCCTGAGCTGGCAGCGGCACTCGACCTGATCGGGCAGCCTGCCTGTGCCTGCGATGCCCAGGGCGTGGTACTGGCCTGCAATCGTGCCCTGTGTCAGATGCTGGGACAAGCCGGTTTAACCGGCCATAACATCCTGTCATTTTTCAGCAGCGCCTGGCGCGCCAATGCCGCCGACCAATTGCGCCGCACCCCGAACAGCAGTGGCATTTTGCCGATGTGGCAAAGCACCCTGATCAAAAACGGGGGCGAAATGACGGTGCAAATCAGTCTGCGCGCGCTGCCACAGTACCAAGCCAGCAGCCTGGTATTTAACGACATTACCGCCTACCATCAGGATGAAATTGCCCTGCGCCAGACCTTGCTGGAACAACAGGCGATTCTGGAAAATGCAGCAGTCGGCATCTTGTTCTCCAAATTCGGCATCATCCAGGAATGCAATATCCGGCTGGCGCAAATGCTGGGCTATTCGCGCTCGCAACTGGTCGAGCACGATTCGATGATGCTGTTTCCCTCGGCGGCTGCCTGCCAGCAACTGCGCGATGCCTCCGGCCCTTTGCTAAAAGCCGGACATTCGTATCGCACCGAACTCGAATTCAAACACAGCAATGGCACCCTGTTCTGGTGCCGCGTGTATGGCAAGGCGGTTGATCCCTGGCATACCGATGACGGCACCATCTGGATTATTGAAGACATTACCGAAGCGCGCCAGGCCCAGGATTTGCTCAAACGCACCCTGATGGAAGTGGAAGCCATCATGACCAATGCCTCGGTTGGCGTTTCGTTCACCAAAAACCGCCAGATTACCCGCTATAACCGGCGCTTTGGCGAAATGTTTGGCTTTCATGGCGACGAAGGCATCGGCAAGCCCGGTGTGAGCATCTATCCATCGCAAGAAGCCTACGAAACACTGGGCAAACAAGCTGGCCCGCTGCTGTCGGCGGGCAAGCCATTTCAGACCGAAGCCTTGTTGCAGCGCCTGGATAAAACCACCCTGTGGGCACAATTGATAGGCTATGTGATCAACCCGAAAGACCCGTCACAAGGCACCATCTGGCTGATTGAAGACCGTACCGAGCACAAACGCGCCGAGCAGGATTTGCGCAATGCCCTGCTGGAAAACCAGGCGATTCTGGAAAGTGCAGTGATTGGCATTTCGGTAGTGGAGCGCGGCTACAATTTGCGCTGCAACCGCAAAATGGAAGAATTGTTTGGCTACGCGCCGGGTGAAATTGAAGGCGTGCCGGTCAGGGCGTTTTATCCTGATACCGACAACTGGAACGCCGCACGCACTGCCACCGCCAATGATTTTGTCGCAGGCCACGTGCATACCTCGGAGCAGCGCCTGCTGCGCAAAGACGGCCAGCCGTTCTGGGCCAGGCTGACCGGCCGCCCCTTCGATCTGTCGCAACCCAAGGGCCGTTCGGTCTGGCTGGTCGATGACATTACCACCAGCCGCGAAGCCGCCCAGGCCATTTTGCGCGCACGTGACGAGCTGGAATTACGGGTGCGCGAGCGTACCGCCGAACTGGCCGGGGCCAATGCCAAATTGCAAGCTGAAATCGAAGAGCGGCGTCAGGTCGAGGCGCGCATCCATCACATGGCCTACCATGACAGCCTGACCGGTTTGCCGAATCGTTCGCTGCTGACCGACCGGCTGGAACAAGGGATTGCGAAAGCGCTAAAAAACGATGCCTTGCTGGCGGTGATGTTTATCGATCTGGATCGCTTTAAAACCATTAACGATTCGCTCGGCCATCTGATTGGCGACCGCCTGCTGCAGGAAGTGAGCGTCCGCCTGAGCCATGCGGTCAAAGCCAACGATACCGTGTCGCGTCTGGGTGGCGATGAATTTGTGGTGCTATCGGCCAATTTGTCATCCAGCCAGGATGCCGCCGGCATCGCCCAGCGCATTATTGACGCCCTGGCCGAACCGTTCCGGATTGAGCAGCGCCAGTTGCATATCACGCCCTCCATCGGCATTTGCATCTGCCCGCATGATGGCGTCGATGTCGAAAGCCTGATGCGCCATGCCGATACCGCCATGTATCAGGCCAAAGCCCAGGGCCGCAACAACTATCAATTCTTCACCGCGCAAATGAACCTGACCGCCTCGCGCCAGTTTGAAATCGACAATGCCTTGCGCGGCTCGCTTGGACGCAACGAATTTGTGTTGTACTACCAGCCGATTATCGACCTGTCCGAACGCCGCCTGGTGGCAATGGAAGTACTGCTGCGCTGGCAGCGCCCGGGGGTCGGACTGGTGGCACCGGATCAATTTATCCCGATCATTGAAGAAAACGGCTTGATCGTGCCGATTGGTGAATGGGTGATCCGCGCAGCCTGCCAGCAGAGCATGGCCTGGCAACAACAGGGCTTGAACATGGTGCCACTGGCGATCAACCTGTCACCACGCCAGTTTTTGCACGGCAACCTGATCAATTCCATCGCCGCCATCTTGCATGACACCGCCATGCCACCGCATTTGCTGGAATTTGAAATTACCGAAACCGCGCTGATGCAACACGGCGAACACCCGCTCGACATCCTGCGCCAGATCAACCAGATGGGCATCCGCCTGTCGATTGATGATTTTGGCACCGGCTATTCCAGCCTGGCCTATCTGAAACGCTTCCCGGTCAAAAAGTTAAAAATTGACCGTACCTTTGTCAAGGATCTGGAACACAGCAGCGACGACCGCGCCATTGTCGCCGCCGTGATTGCGCTCTCCAGCAGCCTGCAACTGGAAGTGGTGGCGGAAGGGGTGGAAACTGAAGAACAATATCAACTGCTGCGCAACAGCGGTGCCCAGTTTGCCCAGGGCTTTTTGTTCTCGCGCCCGGTGCCAGCCCAACAAGCCGAACAAATCCTGATCGAGCATCAAACCACATTAAACCAAGCCGAAGCCACTGCCCCACCTTGTAGTAGCGGTTGCTGAATTTATCACAATCCAACACCGTGTCGATAGCCAATGTATAGACAAAGCGCGGCAAAATGCTGGCGCATTAGCAATGACCTTAACTCTGGCACTGCCAATAAAATCAAACCACCGCAAAACAGCACGACGCCAAATGATTGGCGACGCGTGAAAGCGGCAGGAAAATGCCAGGACAGCTACTTTTGTCGTGGGTCTTTTTTCGGCAGGGGTAATTTGGGATTGTGGCCCCGCTTGCGTGCCGCCACCACCATAGCTTGGCAATTGTCAACTTCCAGCTTGTTGAACAGGGAAGCGGTAATATTCGAGATTCGCCCCGCCGTTAAGCCCATGTCTGATGCTATCGATGCCTTGGTTGGCATGGGCACCTGAAAATGAAAATTGAGTACTACCACCTCGTTATGCGTCAGGCGCGGCATGATTTGGTCTTTGGTCGCAATCGCCAGCATGATTTCATCCGGAATGACACGATGCCCTTCTGAAATTGAAAAGATTGCCTTTGCCACTTCCCGAATCTGGGTGTTTTTATCCATGATTCCGGCAACTTTTTGGATGAAACAGCTTTTGATCAAGTCAGCGTCAAGCGCACCCGAATAGATCAAGACTTTGATACCGTTGTCATGTAGTTGCTGAATGTGCTCCAGTCCACTATGGCCGTCCTTCAATTCCAGATCAAGTACTGCAATGTCATATTGTTTCGTTTTAAGGCGAATCTGCATTTGTGCGGAATTGGCGGCTTCGTCAATTTCAAAGCCACTGGTAAGATGGATCGCCAACAATTCGGCGATGTTTGGGTGATCATCGATCACTAATACTTGTTGTGCCATGATGGTAGACCAATTACGTTATGCGCATTACTTTTGCAACAAAACGGCGCAATAGGTATCTGAGAATTGCATGTATTCCTGTATCATTAGCGCCGCGACGTGTGATGAAACGGGATTCTACCACCACTTTGGTCATGGGATACATATTTTTGCTTAAATGGCAACAATCGTAGGTGCCACACTGATTTCGCATGCTTTAAAACGACGATTTTTCAACGGTGAATGCACCAACGCATTGGGCGCGAAGCAATTTGCGAAAATTAGAAAGGATAATGTTTTGATTAAACAAGAAAAACATCAAGGTACCATACACGAAACAATGGTACGTTATCAGCGCTTTAGACGACTGGCACACCAGTTTACGGAAGAAAAATTCAAATCGCATTCGATTCAATTGCGTGATATCAATTATTCTGATGCGGTTGCCGCCGATGAATGGAGACGAGAATGGGCTGATCCGCAAAAAACGCCAAATTGGGAATGGACAAGGCTGTACAACGAATACCATACTAATGCAGGCGCAAAGCGATTTGATGTTGCGTTGCTAACTAATGGCGCACTTTACGCGTTATGTTACGGCGTGCCAACCAGCACAAAATTGACGCTTAAAATCCATGGCATTGCCCGGAATCCCACGGCAAACCCGTTAGAAGGCCATACTTTGGAGATTATTCTCTTTTGCGCAACAGTCTATGCACGGATTTTGAAATGCAAGGAAATTTGGTTATGTCAACCAATGAACGAAGCTTTAGTGCGAACGTACCAAAAACACGGATACACGCCATGCAAAGATCACACTGGTGTGGTGACACACTTAACACTACAGGTGAATTATGAATGAAGATGAAGAAGCCGAATTAGCAGAAGCGCGTGCAATGCTGGAGAAATACGCTGATCAAATGCTGAGGCAGAACAAATTAAGCGCCCAGGACTTGGCAGAGTTGGAGGAATCGCTGGCAGGCCAGTCAATGCTTTTCGGGCCGAAAACAGAACTTGATTTACAAAGAATATTGCGAGATATTAAGGAGTCCGAAGATGGTGACTAAAGCTATAGAAGCAAAATCAACCGAAATGAACGCTGACGAAATGAAAGAGTATTTGGAAATCAAGGCAATGCTTGAGCGAGACAAGGACAAAATCATGCAAGATGCGGCCATTTTAGCCTTTAAGTTCAGGCAAGCGTCAAAATCTTCCACGCGCTTCAACGGCCGCAAATGATCGAGACAACCCATATCCGGCAAGCTTTTTCCGGCAGACACCAAACCGCGCACCGTTGCCGAGTTGGCCGAGCTTTGCCAAACGCAATTGCCAGCGTTAAAGGATTGGCGCAAAATCGGTTTTCGCTACAGTGAAATCGGGATAAAAACCAACGCCTTCCACAAGGTAAGCAAAACCAGCAACGCCGTGCGGAACGCGGCCATAGACGCGGAAATATTCGCAGCAATGGCAAAGGGTGAGCGTGTCATGGTGATGGCGGGGCTACATCACTTGGGCGGTACGGTCAGCAGTGTTTTAACCAAGCTGGCGGCAGTGGAATAAGCGCAACGCTATGTGAGTGCGCCAAGGGTAAGGCTGGCGAACTGATCGCACAGTGGAACGGCGCGGCGATTGTTCTGTAGATCTGCACAAGTGATAATGTTGCCAACAAAAAGCAAACCTTGAGCTGAAAGGTGCTTGTTATAATGATCGCCCCTTCGTCCCTTTACAGGAATTATTATGATTGACCTGACATTTCACCCGCCTACGGGTGTGTTACCCGTTGAACAAGGCACGCAATCCCAATTCACTTCTGCTGCATTGGAAATTGGGCAATCGACCCATGGGAGCGTTCCCCCGCCAGGTGCAAAATAGTACCTACTAAAATCACCAACGGGATCAAAATATGCAAGAAACAGCCGACCAAACTACCACGCCTGTCCACATCGTTCATGCTGCGCTTATCTGGATCGCCCTTTCTGAATTGGAATTTACTGCGGCTTTCTATTTGGATATGGTGCCACGGTCTATTACTTATTATTACATTGCATTGGGGATGACGTTTGCTGTCTTTGCTGCGATCCCGTTAATGGGCAAACAGCCCATTGTTGGCGATATCCAAGAAATTTGTTTTTACGATGTCCTGGTTCAAATACTTGGGCTTGGCTTGTTTGCGCAAGGGTATAGCACCGCAAGTTATGTCATCTTGGCGCAGATGATTACTGTTCTGAAATTCATAAGAGTGGCTTGGCCAATTTTATGTTCAACCTTTAATTTGCCGCTAAATTGGCCACCGTTTGGCGTACTTGGTTTGATCCGGCTCAGGTGGGGGAGTAGTCCGACCATGGATTTAACGCTCGCACAAAAACAAAAGCTGATCCTTGTGTTGGCCGCTTTGATGCCAATTGTTTTTTTTACGCTGCAGGGATGGCTTAAATTGTCCCTTCCGCTACCACAGCCGCTGGTATTGATAGCCGCACTCTTCGGTATCAGGCCACTTATTAAGGCATTGGAAAAACGGGAAGCCAACCATCGGCAAACCCAGCGCGAACTTGACAAAGCCGCATTTGCCGCCGAAGCCGATGCCAGAATGATTGCCGCGCTCACCGAAAAAAATGCCGAAATCGAACGCCAAGCCGCCGAATTGGCATTGAAAAATACCCAGCTTGAAGCACTCAGCGCCGAACGTGCCGCCATGCTGGCTGACCTGGCCGAGCGCAATGTCAGCTTGCGCGATGCAGGCCACGATTTTAAAGTGCCACTGTTGGGTTTAACTTCGCTGCTTAACCAAGTGCAAGATCGTGCCACCGACGATGTGCAAGTTCAACTGCTGGAACAGCTCGATAAAGGCGTGGAAGAGTTACGCATCATGATGTTCGATTTGATCGAACAAGGCAAAGCGGGTACAGAAATGGGCAAGCCCTTGGTTCAGCGGCTGAATGTGTTGGATTTGGCTGCTTATTTCCATGATTCGTTTTACCTTGCCGCACACAAGCGTGACGTGTCCTTTGCCGTGCGTGAAGAGGATTTCGCCATCGTTGCCAATGAAATGCTGCTACGGCGTGTCATCAGCAATTTGGCAAACAATGCCATCCTGTATTCAGAACCCGGCACGCGGGTAACGCTTAGTTTTCGCCGTTCAAGCAAACGCTGTTTTGTGCGCGTCTATAACACTGGCCCCGGCATTGCTGAAGGCAGTGGGCCGAACCGTACCGCCAATTTCAACGCACTGATTGACCGCATCAAGCACCGTCGCCAACCCATTACGCCCAATGCATCCCAAGGGCATGGTTTGGGTTTGCAAATCGTGGAGCGGCTTTGCACCGAGTTGGGTACCTCGATAAGCTTGCAGTCGCACCCCGGCACATTTACCGTCTTCCGCTTCAGTTTGCCCCTGGCCGACTAAATCCCATTCCCCCGACCGCACTAATGTGTTGTCGGGTGAATACACATCCCCGCATCCAATCCCACCCCACCATGCAGCAGACTGCTGCACAGCAATTTTATTCAAAAGAAAATTATCAATATCACTCCAGCAATCCGCGCGCATAAATGTCTTTTTGATAAAAATGTCCTCGTGCGAGCGGCAATGTTTCGGGTTTTCTATACAGTCAACTATATATATTTCACACTAGTGCGCGCGCTATGCCAGTGTTGGTGCGGTATCCGGAGATTTATAGGGTTTTTAATAAATAGTCCCCAGGCCCACTAATCAAAAGTTAAAAATAGTCGGATAATTTGCGCACTTGTTCAACACACGCATGGTTTGTTTTCAAACTGGCGAAAAGAAGGAAAGTGCATGCAATCACCCATTACCCCGAATTTGCGTATCGCCGTTGGTGCTCATTCGTGCTGCGCAATCTGGTTATCGGAAAATTAACGCCGCTTACGGCTTGCCTCCTCCCGTGTCAGTACTCTCCAGTTGTGGCTGGCACGGTGGTTTAATGCAGGTGATTCGGGGCATGCGATGCCATGCGAAGGGACTGTTTCATCTGCATCTTTTTTACTTCATCAACAAATTGCACCGGAAGCACAATGAATAAATTACGCCAAAAAAGCCCGATGATTTACTTGTTTTTGCTAACGCTCATGCTGCTTGATCCATTTGCGCAGCCATGCGCTGCCGTTACTGGCGTGCATCAGGATTTAACCAACACCATCACCACCCTGACCAAACAAGGCACCGCCACGCCATTGCCTTACCTGCACTTTGCCGACCAAGGCAAACAACTGCTATTTATCGGCATCCATCAAGCTGCCGCCCCAAATAATGCGCATGCATCCGGCATTGCATCCCTGCTCAAACTCTACGCGCCCACCCTGGTCTTGACCGAATGCACCGATTGGCCGATAGCCGCCAGCAAAGCCGATGCCTTTACCGTCATCGCCCTGTGCAATCGCAATCTGGTCGATCAGGTCGTCAATGCCCTGCGCAAGCGGCAGCGGGTTTTCATCATCGCTGATGCCAGCCGCCTGCCACAAATCACCCGGTTGCTGCAAAACACCGGGCCAGACGCCACCCCATAATCCAACCCGACCCGCCAAGCGCCAAACCATATTAGTGCCATGCGCCGGGTTTGATTTTGAATTGCAACTTATGAGAGTGTTTCATGCTAACGATAACGCTAAACAATCATCCTGCTTTGTCCCGACTACGCCAGATGCTAAGAACGTGGCGCGACCGTGCCTTGCCACAACCCGCCCATCTGACGCGCAACAGCGTCAGCGAAGTAAGCAATGCTAGCGAACCGCTACAACACGAATCAAGCGTGATGCCAATAGCATCTGAGCGCAACATGTCGTGCATCACCCCAAAGCAATGGTATGCCCTGCAAGCCAAGCCCTGCACCATCATCGCCTACGTTGACCGCGTATCTTGCCAACTGCTGGAATTGGTCAGGCTGAACGAGAAGCACCTTGGCGATTTTCTCAATATTCCCATGTACAGCCAATGCACAGGTGAGTGGCAACTGCTGGGCCAAAGCCGCTTGCGCCGCATCGATTTTAAACAGGCCAAGCTGTTTGCCGAACAAGAAGACGCCTTAAACGAACTGGAACAATTGTTGTCCACGCGCTGGTTTGCCAGTGGCGAATTGGCCGCGCTGGATGCCGAAATTTTGAAAGCCTATGTCGTCGCGTTTTATGAATTGGGCGGCGATGAAGTACAACCCGCAGCACGCAAGACAGCGCCCCCGGATGAAGCGGACATTGCACACTTACAAGGCTTGCTCAGTGCGCGCAAGCATGCCACCTGTGAAATGGCACGCATCAACGGCGAACTGATCCCGGCGCTGCAACACCTGGGCGTGGCGTTGCCAGAGGACTTGATTGGGTCTAAGCCCGCACCCAAAACAGCGCAATAAGCCTTGCATCTGTCGTCTCCCTTGTTGATGCAGGGCACCACCCGAATTCAACAAGTTTATGGCAGGTGATGCGATGCGCAACACACCCGGTGGCGCAACATCGGATCACCTGCATTTTTTGAACATGTTTTTCATTGGATGATATGGACGCTGATTCTTACCAGGCACTGATGGTGGCCTGCAACCTGTTGCCGCGTACTGGCACCCAGCATTGTCTGGGCAAAGTGCTCTGTACGCTGGTGTTTGTCAAAGTCTGGTCAGATGTCTGGCAGCGCGAAAGCGCAAGCTTGCAAGGGCAGGGCCAAACGCCCGAACAAATTGCCGCTACGCTGGTGCAGCGCGGTATGCTGGCAATGGATGCGGCATCAGTATTCGATGCCTGTCGTAGCCAGCCCCCCATGCCCGGTGCGCCGCCGATTCGTGATGCAGTAAGCCATTTGGCACGCGCTAACCCGGTATTGCAGCAAGCCTTAAATCCCCTGCAGTTTGGCTATGTGGCAGGCTTGTATGCCAACCTTCAGGCCGATCCGGCCAAGCTCGGCCAGATTGTTGACAGCGTTGGCAAAGTCAGCTTCGAGCATGTGCCGTCTTGCCTGCCCTGCGGCAGGGAATTTACCGAAGTCATCAGTTTCGTATGCGCCAATACCCAGCGGCCCATCCGCGCGGTGGCCCCCTTGATTGCGAAACTGATGCAGCCGCAAGCCAATCAACTGGCGCTGGACTTTGCCTGTGGGCAGGGCCATTTGTTATGGGCACTGGCGGCAGAATTGGCGCAGCACCAACCGCAGGCCAGTTTGCAATTGCATGGCATGGAAAGCGACCACGGCCAATGGGCCTTGGCGACCATGTTGTTTTCTCTATCGGGACTCGATCCGGCACAACTCCACAACAGCGCAGCGCTCAACACCGCTTTCACCCGCATGGACGATGCCGATAAAGCGAATGCCATTGGTAGCGCCGATATGGTCGTGATGGCACTACCCGATACAACGCAGGCATGGAACCACGCGCTGGCGCATCAGGAGCGTGACCCGCGCTTCACTCGACGGCCACCGTATGATAGCCGGGTTGCGTTGGCCTGGCTGGGGCTGGCCGCATTAAAACCGGAAGGTGGGCGCATGGCCCTGGTGATGCCTGCCAAAGCACTGGAAGGGCAAGAAGGGCTGGCCTTGCGCAAGCATTTGGTGGAAATGAACTTACTCGATGCCGTAATCACGATGCCTGTTTTGAAGAGGCAGGTGCTGCTATTGATACGCACACAGAAAGCACATACCAATGTGGCTTTTATGCAAATTACCCGATCAGGTGAAGCAGGCTTGGACGACGCCTCGGAAATGGCACTGGCCTGGCAACGCGGACAAGCGCAAGCCAAGCAGATCATCGCCAGCATTACCACGCTCGCCAAACACCAGTATCCGATGGATTTGCTTTGGTATAAGGCACCGGACAGCGTGCGCTTGCCCAAAGCACCACGCAGTGCTGCCAGTTAGCCGGGGATGATCATGCGGTGCAACGAAATAACAGCGCTTCGCCTGCGGGCTTTAGCAGAGTCACCCAAGCTGAAACGCTGTCGCCCGCCCGTGGTGTAGGCAAGCCCACCACGGGTTTTGGCTGGTACGGGAAGCAGCAGACAACCGACTTTGAACCGGGACAAGCAACGCACCCGTACCAGCATTTTTTTGGGAAGCAGACCATCATGAAGTCATGTGACGATAGCAAAAAACAGCACGTACCAGCAAGCCAACCCCGGCCACTGGCTTACCCCCATATTCCTGTGCCTGCGCAATTGATTGGCTATTGTGAACTCAATCGCCACCTGGCAAGCTTTCAGGCTGAAGCATGATCAAGCCGGACAGGTAAGCAAAGACACGCCTCCCCCTCGAAGACCTGGTTTGACATGGATTTTTTACGTTGG
>JBDLSU010000397.1:0-2724 GCA_039799405.1 Pseudomonadota bacterium
TTTGGCACTGACAAAACCATGGCCCTTGCAGACGTTTTGACCCTTGCATTTGTTTTCAGCAGTGGCGCATTCGCTGGTGCCCTTGCAGGTGTTGATGCCGGAGCAATGCACTTTGTCGCCAGCGCTGATGGTGTCGGTGCCAGCAGCAACGGAAGTACCGGACAAAGCCAGGGCGGCAGCAGCAACAGCGATCATGGCACCAGATTGAATAGCTTTTTTCATTTGAATCTCCAAAATATATAGTCAAAAAAACGATTGTTAAGAAATTGAATTTGCTTAAAGATTTCAAACATGCGGTCATCAATTAATTGCCCTGCATGTCGAACCTGTTTCCTCAGTCGCTGCGGTGGACGACTTCATTACACAAATTTTTAAAATATTTTTTGTTGATCCGTTGATTGATTTGTATCGATCAATATGGAATATGGCAGCAAGCGCTTGCCCGGTCATGTCATGCCATCAAGCAAAGCCAAAACTTGCCTGCGCCGCGCCTGCCGCCACATTGCGCTGTACCAAATCCTGCACGCTTTCGGTAGCCTCAATCAATTCCATGCCGTATTGCGTGAAGCTGGCCGCATGGTACACATTGCGCGACAGCAGCGGATTGGTGTAGATCTGGGTGAAGGCATCATAGGCCACCATGGTGTTCAACAAGTCGCCAAACAGCGCGCCATCGTCGTGCTGTTGCGCGAACAGGCCGACCACAAATTCGACTTGTTCGATATCGCCATACAGCGCCTGCAACTGCTGGCGCAGGGCCGGGTCGGCGCACAATTCATCAAAACTTTGCAAAGGCTCCAGACCAAAAAACCGGCGGTATTGGTTGTAAGGGGCGAGCCGGAAATCGCGCCCCATTTTGATCATGGCATACTCGGCCCCCAGCAAATAATGCGGCACGTTTTGCAAACCAATCGCCCCGGCGGCCTGGCTGGAACAGGTGGCAATTAGCGCGGCCAAACCGCTTTGTTCCAGCAGCGCATTATTCACCAGGTAGTGTTGCGGGCTGAGCGATTGTGCGCCAAGCCCGATCGCATCCGGCACCATGCCGTGCCAGCGGTACAGCAAATCAAATTCCAGCGCAATCCACGGGGTGCGATACCAGTTTTCTTCTTCGGCAAAGCCGGGGTCGAACAGAAAAATATCGGTTCCGGCAATGTGGTTGATATAGTCTTGCACCACCAGCTTCATCAGCAGCACGGTATTGATCATGCGTGCGGTCTGGAACAAGCGTTCATCGTCCCAGCCTGGGTTGCGCGCATGCAGTTCGGCGCAAAGGCGATTGTGTTCGCGCAAAAACAGGGTGCTGATGGCGGCGTAGCCGATGGACGAATTGCCGCGTTCCAGGCCCGTGGCATACAGACGGCTCATGCGCTCCGGCCCCCACTGCGCGTACAAGTCGAACACGCTGCCATCCTGCACATACGGCAGGGTCTGGTACTGCGGCTTCACTTGCCATTGGCCGCTGGCATCCAGCGCGCCCAGATAATCCGGCCATTCTTCGCCGTTAATACTTTGGCTGCGCAAACGCCCGCCCTGATGGCTGCGCAGCAGGTGCGCGGTGGCTTCGGACAAGCCATAGATCTGGCATAGATCGATATTGTGGTTGGAAGTGTTTTTGCGGCGGTCGTGCTGGTCTACCCGCAGTACGCTATCGGTAAACCACTGCGCAAAAAACATGAACAGCATTGATGAACGGGACGCTTTCATGCCACCGTTGCGCGCAAACAAACCCGTGATTTGGCCAACTTGTGCCGGGCTGGATGGGGTGGCGGCAAGCCAGGGCGCATCCGCTGGCAAGCTCTCGATATAAGTCTGGCTGGCCGGTGGCAGGTGGCGTGCGGAAAAACCGCGGTCGGTCAGCATCGGCCAACTGGTGTAATCATTCACCGGCCCGGCCAATTCTGGTGCGGCAGGTTTGGGCAGATGTGACCAGCAACTGAAGGCGTAAGGGCGTGGTGGAATGACCTGGCAAATGCGGTTGGTGGCAAGGCGGTTGACAAACTGCGCCGCGAAAGGAATTTGCTTGCCAAGGTCGATCAGCTTATGCAGGGCAGACATGGGAGGGATCCTTTCAATCAGCAATAAAACTGTGATTATATACAGTATTTCGCGACAGTGGGCAGATTTTTACGCACCTCTTGCACACCGTTATTTGCGCTGGCCCAGGCCAATTGCGCTGATTGCCCTTGCCTGGTTCAGGTATTTTCTTCCATCCAGGTTTTCAGGCCCAGCACCCAGGTTTTGGCCGGTAAATTGAGTTCCGCTTTAATTTGCACTGCGCGCGCATACAAGACCCGGAAATCAATCACCGGCGCGGTTTTGAAGGCAAGCACCACAATATTGGCATCATGCACTTCCGGCAACCACACCACCGCATCAAAAATCTGCGCCAGCGCACTCATGCTGCGGTCATAGCTCGATGGTTGACCGAACAGGTTCAGCGTCATCATGCCGTCAGGCCGCAAACAGTCGTGGCAGGCTTGATAAAATTCCACGCTATCGAGCGCCGGGCCTTGTGCTGCTTCATCGTATAAATCCACTTGCAAAATATCCACCTGCCCATGGTTGGCCGGGTTGCACACATAGTCGAGCGCATTCATTTCCAGCACCTGCAAGCGCGCGTCGTTGGCGGGCAAACCAAAATGGGCGGCGCAAATCGCAATCACATTCGGGTTCAGTTCCACCGCCGTGACGCGCGCCTCTTCAAATTCGTTATAGCAAAAT
>JBDLSU010000398.1:0-3850 GCA_039799405.1 Pseudomonadota bacterium
CTTGCAGGTGGCGGGCAGCATTGCCGGGTATATCGTACCGGGCGATTTGCTTGACGCACTGGCGCGCGAATATGCGCGTACCGGTGATCTGGAGCAAGCCTATACCGTATCGCTACGTGCCATCAGCGCGCGTGAAACCACGCACAGCCATGACGCCACCAATCGCGCGATTGCGATGCAAGTGCGGCACCAGACAGAAACTGCCCAGGCCGAGGGCGAATACCACCAGCAATTGGCCGCTTCCGAAGCGCGTCGTGCCGAAGTGCTGCAACAAACCACCATTACGCTGGAACGCCTGTCGGCCATCGGGCGCGAAATTACTGCGCATCTGGATCAACCCGCCGTATTTGACGCGCTCAACCGCCATGTGCATGGTTTGCTCAACGCCACTGCGCTGGCGATCTATCTGACCCAACCCGATCAAATCACCCTGCGCTGTGCCTTTGCCATTGAAGGTGGCGTATTGATACGCGCCGGGGATATCCGCATCGATGACCCCAATGCCTATAGCGCCCGTTGCGCGCGCGAGCGCAATGAAGTATTACTCAATTTTTCACCCGAAGAGCGTCTGATCAACCTGATTCCCGGCACCCTGCATTGTCTGAGCAAGCTGTATGCCCCGCTGATGCTGGGTGAGCGCCTGTTGGGCGTGATGACCATCCAGTCCACCCAGGCCAATGCCTATGCCGAGCGCGAGCGCCTGATCTTTCGCACTTTGTGCGCCTATGGTGCCATCGCACTGGATAACGCCCAGGCTTATCAGCAATTGCAACAGGCGCAAACCCAGTTGGTGGCGCGCGAAAAACTGGCGGCACTCGGATCCCTGGTGGCAGGGGTTGCGCATGAACTCAATACCCCGATTGGCAACAGCCTGCTGCTGGCCGAAGGCTTGCAAATCCAGACCGATGGCATCGATCAAAAAATGAATCAGTCGGCGCTGACCTTTACCGACCTGAAGACCTTTCTGGCCGATACCCGTGATAGCTCGGTTCTGATCCTGCGTGGGTTGACCAGTGCTGCCGATCTGGTCAACAGCTTCAAACAGGTGGCGGTTGATCGCACCACGGCGCAGCGCCGGGTATTTGATTTGCAGCAGACCAGCCATGAAATCATCGCCACCCTGATGAATCGCATCCGTCATAGCAGCCATGCCATCTCGCTCGATATTCCCGATGGCATTTCCATGACCAGCTACCCCGGCCCCTACGGCCAGGTGTTAAGCAACTTCGTCAACAATGCGCTATTGCATGCCTTTGATGGCCGTACGGGCGGGCATATGCTGTTAAGCGCCACCAACGACGTACCGGGCCGGGTGCGAGTTCAGTTTCGTGACGATGGCAACGGCATCAGCGAAGCCAACCTGAGCCGCATCTTTGACCCCTTCTTCACCACCAAGATTGGTCAGGGTGGCAATGGTCTGGGCTTGTCGATCAGCTTCAATATCGTTACCTCGCTGCTCAACGGCCAAATCAGCGCCACCAGCAAACCGGGCCAGGGCACGGTATTCACGCTCGATTTGCCCCTGATTGCCCCGGTCGTCAATAATTGAAATAATTCTCCACAATAAAATTGTCAGAAAAATCAGCACAATTTTGCCAAAAAACCACCAGTACAGTGCCCGGAAAAACACCACTGTGACTATCCAAAAAACGACAAATTGCCACTATCTGTAATGATATTTTTTATTCATAATTAGCGCCGTTGTTATAGAATCAAGCCCTGAAAGTTTTTCATTGAGGCTTTGATCGCACTTTGCGCTGGTAATAGAGCCAGTCTATGGCGGGTGTGCTTGTTTTATTCGATAGAAGAGGTGAGACAAAATGATCCGTTCCGAACCGTTATCGCATCCCACCGCAGCCCTGACAGCAGAGCGCGGCAGTGATGACGTTTTTTTAAGCTGGCCCTTGCCATTGGCTACCCTGTCAGCCACCCTGCAACGCTGCGGTCTGGATGTTCCCGGATCACAGGAAGAGCGCCAGCGCTATTTGGTCGGCGCGCAACAACTGGCGTATTGGCTGGCCAACCAGCGTCTGGAGCATCGTCATCCGCCTGCCAGCCCGAAAATCTTCAAGCGTGCCCATCTGGCCGAGTTTTCCCATGGCTCACGCCTGGCGGGGCGCTTGAGCTGGGCGCAGTATCGCGGTTATTGAATTGTGGCGGATATTGACTGAGCAACAGTGGCGTGCCAGCGGCCGCAAGGAAAGGCCGTGTCGTCGGACTAAACCCGGTGCTTGGCTACTGTCTGGTACGGTATTGGGGGCCGGGCTCATGGCATGGCCCCGCAAGGCTGCAGTTGATGCGGGGTTAGCCGGCAACGGTGGCGCGCATCTTGGCTACCACTTTTTCGATGGTGGAGAGCACAGTGCCGGTATTAAATGGCTTTAAAATCAGTCCATTGGCCCCGGCGGCCAATACTTCCTGGATGGTGGCACGGTCGTTCTTGGCGGTGATCATGAGGACGGCGGTGCGGGGTGAGACTTCCTTGACCCGCTTCAGCACATCGACGCCGGGAATTTTGGGCATCATGATATCGAGGCAAATAATATCGGGTTTGAGTTTGGCTGCCAGGATCAAACCATTTTCACCATCGGCCGCTTCGCCCACCACTTCGTAGCCGTCACTGCGCAAGGTAACGCGCAACACACTGCGCATGGTATCGTTGTCGTCGATGATTAAAACTTTTACATTCCGTTCATTTGCCATGGTTACGCCTCTGGGTTTAACTGTGACTTAAAGCATTCGATAGTAATTTGGCGGTGATATCCACAATCGGAATCACCCTTTCATACGCCATGCGGGTCGGGCCGATCACACCCAGCGTACCCACGATCCTGTTATTGACTTCATAGGGTGCAGTAACCACACTCATGTCGTCCAGCGGCATCAGGCTTGATTCGCCGCCGATAAAAATCTGTACCCCGGTTGCCTTGCTGGACAGATCCAGCAATTGCATCAGACTGGTTTTTTGCTCGAACATGTCGAACAATTTGCGCAGCGAACTCATATTACCCGACAGATCCGACACGCTCAACAAATTGCGCTCGCCCGCGATCACCATGCCGGTATCATCTTCACTCATGGCCTGACTGCCTGCTTCAACCGCCGCTTGCATCAGGCGGGTCATGTCGCTTTGCAATTCGCGTAGCTCGGTTTGCAAGCGCAGCCGGACTTCGTCGAAACTCAGACCGCCATAATTTTGATTGATGTAGTTGGCCGATTGCACCAACTGAGAAGGAGTATAGTCTACTTCGGTTAGCAAAAGGCGATTTTGCACCTCGCCAAGGGGGCTGACTATGACCAAAAGAATACGTTTTTCCGACAAACGCAAGAATTCGATTTGCTGAAACACCGATTCGCGCCGTGGTGTCAGGATCACGCCGGCAAATTGTGACAGCGACGACAAAATTTGCGCCGCATTGGCAATGATTTTTTGCGGCACCATATTGCCGATTTGACCAATCGATCCTTTTTGCCCAAGTTGCCCCAACTGGCTCAGGTGCTGGTCGAGGGTATTTTCATCAACATGGTCGGTGGTGAGCAGGGTATCGACGAAGACCCGGTAGCCACGCGGTGTTGGGATGCGCCCGGCCGAGGTGTGCGGGCTGCAAATAAAGCCCATTTCTTCCAGATCCGACATGACGTTGCGGATGGTCGCCGGTGACAGGTCAAGACCGGAAATTTTGGACAGGGCGCGCGAGCCAACGGGTTGGCCGTCGGCAATGTAACGCTCGACCAAGGCTTTGAGCAAGGTTTGGGCGCGGGGTTCAAGTTGCATATGCGTGCGGTTGCCAACAAAAAACGTCAAAAAAGAAGCCAATCAGGCCAATTTACCAAGGCATTACTTTAACCT
>JBDLSU010000399.1:0-3027 GCA_039799405.1 Pseudomonadota bacterium
AGTAGCGCGGCCCCGCTTCAAACCGCTACCGGTTTGTGGCCCGACTTCTTGCGCCACCCGGATTTCCAGATCATGGCGCGCTTGCGCATGGGCTTGGGGATCGATAATGCCTTGCGCCAGATCCTGTTCCAACTCGCGCAACTGGTCGCGTAAAACGGCCAGATTAACGCTGCCACGCTGGGCATTATCACTTTTTCCGCCGCCGGCACTCATCAGCGGGAACATAATAAACGCCAAACTCACAGCCAGCAGCAATGCGGCCAGTAATGCAAAAGAAGTCATGCCTGATCCTTGTTATCCGTGCCCAGTAATTGTTGCGCCTGCTGCAATTGCGCCGCCGAAGGTTCATCTTCTTTGCGCTGGCGTTTGACTTTACTGACAAAAAACACCAGTGCCAGCAACAGCAAGGCAAACGGCCCGACCCACAGCACCACGGTAATGGTTTTGAACGGAGGTTTGTACATCACAAAATCGCCATAGCGCGCCACCATGTAATCGACGATTTTTTCATCACTCCAGCCCTGTGCCATCTTGTCACGCACCTGGTTACGCAAATCAATCGCCAGATCGGCATGGGAATCGGCAATGGTCTGGTTCTGGCACACCAGACAGCGTAATTGTTCTGACAAGGCCAATACCCGTTTTTCCAGCACTGGATCGGTTACGGTATCGGGCACACTCTTGATCTGGGCCGCCACTGGCAAAGCCAGCGGCAAGGCCAAAACCAGGCACAGCAAGCCATGGCAAACAAGACGAAAAACACGCAGCGCAAGGCGACGCAAGCCAATACGATGAAGAGGTAATGGATTCATTTTTTATTTTTCAATTCGGCAATCAATGGCAACAACTTGTTCCGGATCACATCCGGCGTCATCGGGCCGATTTGCTTGAAGCGGATCACACCCTGTTGATCAATCAAAAAAGTTTCCGGCACGCCATACACGCCAAAATCGATACCGACCTGGCCCTTGTCATCAAACGCCGAAACCTGGTAGGGGTTGCCAAACTGTTGCAACCAGGCCTGGGCGTCGCTGCGCTGATCCTTGTAATTCAAACCGATTAGCGGGACGATGTTTTGCTTGGCAAACTCCACCATCACCGGATGTTCCTGCCGACACGCCACGCACCATGAAGCCCAGACATTCAGCAACCAGACCTGGCCGCGCATTTGCTTGCTGCCAATGGTTTGCTCCGGATGATGCAACTGGGTCAGGGTAAATTCAGGGGCTGGTTTGTTGATCAGGGGCGAGGGAACTTCGCGCGGATTGAGCCGCAAACCGACCGCCAGAAAGCCGACCAGCGCGATAAAAATCAGCAAAGGCAAAAGAAAGCGTCTCATGCTGTCACTCCGGTGGCAGGGTTTGACCCGGGTGTCGCGCCAGCTTGAGCATCGGCGGCATCGGCAGCATTGGCAACCGGATTTTCTGCTTGGCTGCCCGCACGTTTTTTCAAGCGATAGCGCTTGTCGCTGGCTGCGCAAAAACCACCGAAAGCCATGATCAGGCAACCAGCCCAGATCCAGCCAACAAACGGTTTATTTTGCACCCGTACCACCCAGGTCTGGCTATCCAGCGCTTCCCCCAGCGCTATGTACAAGTCGCGGGTGATTTTGCGATCAATCGCCGCTTCCGTCATCGGCATGTTTTGCGCAGTGTAAATACGCTTTTCCGGAGCCAGCCTGGCAACTTGCTGGCCGTTTTCACTGACTTCAAAATTCGCCACGGTGGCATTGTAGTTGGGGCCTTGACGGCCTTCGATACTATTCAGGCGGAACTGGTAGCTGCCCAGTTTATAAGTGTCGCCCACCTTCATTTTCACGTCTTCTGCCGCCTCAAAACCACGCACCAGCGTCACGCCGATGACGAATACGCCAATGCCCAGATGCGCCAGCAACATGCCCCAATAACTGCGTGGAAAATTACCCAGACGCTGCATGAACGGCACTCCCGGCGCACGCGCCATGCGCTGCCACCAGTGCCAGAAGGTAGCCAGAATCACCCAGGCTGCCAGCGCCAGCCCGACAATCACCATCGGTTTGGCGCGCAACATCGCGGCCGAAAAAATCACAACCGCCAGCGTTGCCAGCGCAACCCATTTGATGTCCGCAACCAGGGTTTGCCACTGCGCATCTTTCCAGCGCACAAATGGCCCGAGTGCCATCATCAGCAGCACCGGAATCATCAGCGGCACAAACACCGCTTCAAAATACGGTGGGCCGACCGAAATTTTGCCAAGATCCAAGGCATCCAGGAACAAGGGGTACAAGGTGCCCAAAAACACGGTAGCAGTAGCCACCAGCAGCAGCACATTATTACTGAGCAGCAAAGTTTCGCGCGAAAACAGGGCAAAACGCCCGCCCAGGCCGACCTTGGGGCCGCGCCAGGCAAATAACAGCAGCGAACCTCCGATCACAATCGATAAAAACACCAGAATGAACATGCCACGCTGTGGGTCAGTGGCAAAGGCGTGTACCGAAGTTAACACGCCCGAGCGCACCAGGAAGGTGCCCAGCAGCGACAGCGAGAACGCGGTAATGGCCAGCAACACCGTCCAGTTTTTAAAGCTGCCGCGTTTTTCCGTCACCGCCAGCGAATGGACCAGCGCGGTGCCAACCAGCCACGGCATGAAGGAGGCGTTTTCCACCGCATCCCAAAACCACCAGCCCCCCCAGCCCAGTTCGTAATAGGCCCAAAAACTGCCCAGAAAAATGCCGAGCGTCAAAAACATCCAGGCCACCAGAGTCCAGGGCCGCGACCAGCGCGCCCAGGCCGCATCCAGTTGCCCGCCCATCAGCGCGGCCAGCGCAAACGAAAACGCCACCGAAAAACCGACATAGCCCATATACAGCAGCGGCGGATGCACGATCATGCCAAAGTCTTGCAACAAGGGATTGAGATCACGCCCTTCCGCAGCGGCGGGCAGCAAGCGCTCAAACGGGTTGGAGGTGAACAGCAGAAATGCCAGAAAGCCAACTGCCACCAGCCCCATCACACCCAGCACCCGTGCCACCATTTCTTGCGGCAACTG
>JBDLSU010000400.1:0-13837 GCA_039799405.1 Pseudomonadota bacterium
GTTGCCGGGGCTTCGGGCCGTATGGGCCGCATGTTGATTGAAGCCATTTGCGCCAATCCGCAGTTGCAACTGTGCGGCGCGCTGGGCAGTGCCAGCAGCCCGGTGCTGGGTCAGGACGCCGCCGCATTTCTGGGCAAAACCAGTGGTGTGCTGATTCAAGCCGATCTGGAAAAGGGCCTGATGGATGCCGATTATTTGATCGACTTTACCCGCCCCGAAGGCACGCTGCTGCATCTGGAGTATTGCGCGCGCCACGGCAAGAAGATGATTATTGGCACCACCGGTTTTGATGCGGGAGGCAAAGCCGCGATTAGCGCCGCCGCCGAAAAAATCGCACTGGTGTTTGCACCGAACATGAGTGTCGGCGTGAATGTGACGATGAAATTGCTGGAAATGGCGGCCAAAAGCTTTGCCGAAGGCTACGATATTGAAATCATTGAAGCGCATCACCGCCACAAGGTCGATGCCCCGTCCGGCACCGCGCTACAAATGGGCCAGGTGATTGCCGATGCGCTGGGGCGCGATTTGCAGGAGCATGGCGTGTTTGCGCGCGAAGGCGTGACCGGCCCGCGTGATCCGTCTTCCATCGGTTTTGCCACCATTCGTGGTGGCGATATCGTCGGTGACCACACGGTCTTGTTCGCTGGCATTGGCGAACGGATTGAAATCAGCCATAAATCCAGCAGCCGCATTACCTACGCCCATGGCGCGGTACGGGCGGCGCAGTTTCTGGCCGATAAAGCCAGCGGTTTATTCGATATGCAAGACGTTCTCGGCTTACGCGCATAAACAAGGAGACACCCCATGAATGCACTGGCCCAACCCGGTTTTAATCTGGCACGCTTTTGGACGCAAGGCGATGCCATCAGCCACCTGGTTGCCATCGTCCTGATCGCCATGTCGCTGATAAGCTGGTATTTCATCCTATCCAAATTGTGGAGTACCTGGCGGGTACGCAAAAGTGCGCGCTTTCTGGATCAGTTCTGGCAAGCCGCACAAATGAGCGATGCCATTACCAGCCTGGAACAAACTGATCTGGAACAAGTATTTACCCCGCTGGCCAAACATTGTCTGGCGATCAGCCAAGCAAGCGACCAGCCGGTGCGCTCGATGGAAGCGGAAGTGGATATCGGCGAGCGCCTGACGCGCCGTCTGCGCCAGGATATTACCCGCGCCACCCTGCGCCTGGAAGGTGGGCTGACGCTGCTGGCCTCGATTGGTGCCACTGCCCCGTTTGTCGGCTTGCTGGGCACGGTGTGGGGCATTTACCATGCACTGGCGGCAGTGTCATTCACTGGTACGGTACAAATCGACAAAATTGCCGGGCCAGTCGGCGAAGCCCTGATCATGACCGCGCTCGGGCTGGTGGTCGCGATTCCGGCGGTATTGGCCTACAATGCGCTGGGACGCATGAACCGCGTCACCCTGGCCGAGCTGGATGGTTTTGCCCATGATTTGCACTCTTACCTGAGCACCGGCAAACGCCAGCAGGCAAAATAACAGCGGCTAAACAAAGGAGGTGCATGATGGGATTGGGTCAATTCGATCAAAAAAACAATCTGGCCCCGATGGCCGATATCAATGTCACGCCAATGGTGGATGTGATGCTGGTGTTGCTGGTTATTTTTATCATCACCGCCCCGCTGCTGACCCATTCGATCCAGCTCGATTTGCCCAAGGTCGAAGCCGAAATAGCGGCACCGCAGGGTGAAGCGGTAACGCTGGCAATTGATGGCCGCGCCAAACTGTACTGGAATAATGATCTGGTCAGCATGGCAGAACTGGAACAACGCCTGATCAAGGCTGCCAAACGCGAACCGCAGCCGGACGTACAAATTCGCGCCGATAACGACACCCGCTATGAAACCATGGCCCAGGTAATGTCGCTGGCGCAAAAACATGGCATCAGCAAACTCGGCTTTGTGACCGCGCCCACACCGGATGCGCCCGCCGCTGCTGCCCCCGCCACGGCTACGCCCGCCGCTGCCCCCAATACCAGCGCCAAACCCAAAATTCCTTAACTTTTTTATAGACCACGCCATGTCAGCTCAAATCATTAACGGCAACGACCTTTCCAAACAATTGCGCGCCGAAGTGGCCCAACGCGCCGCCGCCCTCACGGCCAAGGGCAAGCAACCCGGGCTGGCCGTCATTTTGGTCGGTGAAGATCCGGCCAGCCAGGTGTATGTGCGCAACAAGGTCAAAGCCTGCGCCGACAATGGCTTGCATTCGGTATTTGAAAAGTATGATGCCGATTTGTCTGAAAGCGCCTTGCTGGAGCGCATCAACGCCCTCAATGCCGATGCCAGCATCCACGGCATTCTGGTGCAAATGCCCTTGCCCAAGCATATTTCGCCGCAAAAAGTGATTGCCGCCATTGCCACCCATAAAGACGTGGATGGCTATTCGGTGATGAGCGCGGGTGAATTGATGAGTGGCTTGCCCGGCTTTCGCCCCTGCACCCCGTATGGCTGCATGAAAATGATCGAAAGCACCGGCATGGATTTGCGTGGCAAACATGCGGTGGTGATCGGGCGCAGCAATACCGTCGGCAAACCGATGGCGCTGTTGCTCTTGCAAGCCAACGCCACCGTCACCATCTGCCATAGTGCAACGCCGGATCTGGCTTACCATACCCGACAAGCCGACATTGTGGTGGCCGCAGTCGGACGCCAAAACACGCTGCGCGGTGACATGATCAAACCGGGCGCTCTGGTAATCGACGTGGGCATTAATCGCGATGACAATGGCAAGCTGTGCGGCGATGTCGATTTTGCCAGCGCCGCCGAAGTAGCGGGCTATATTTCGCCAGTGCCGGGTGGCGTGGGGCCGATGACCATTACCATGCTGCTGGTCAATACCATTGAAGCGGCCGAGCGTTTTGCGTAACCCTTTTTAAAGGCATCAGATGGAAAACCCGGAAAACCCCTTACTGAATATCACTGGCCTGGTGCCGTTTGAGCAAATCCGGCCCGAACACGTCACCCCGGCCATTGATTTGCTGCTGCAACAAAACCGGCAATCGATTGCCGCGCTGGAACAGCCGATTGCCGATATCAGTTGGGACAACTTTGTCGAACCGTTCGAGCAAGGCACCCGCGCCCTGAGCCGGGCCTGGGGCGTGGTCAACCATTTGAACGGCGTGATGGACAACCCGGAACTGCGCGCCGCCTACAATGAAAACCAGCCCAAGTTGACCGAGTTTTATACCGCCATCGGCCAAAACCTGAAATTATTCAATCAATACAAGGCCATTGCCGCCAGCGCAGGCTATGCCAGCCTGAGCATGGCGCAACAAAAGGTGATTCAGGATGCGATTCGCGATTTTCGTCTGGGTGGTGCCGAATTGCCGGAAGCGCAAAAACAGCGCTTTGCCGAAATTCAGGAACTGGCGGCCAAAACCTCGACCCGCTTCTCGGAAAACCTGCTCGATGCCACCAACGACTTTCATCTGGATGTAGCCAGCGCAGCCGAGTTAAGTGGCGTCCCGGCCGACACGCTGGAAGCGGCACGCGCCGCCGCCGACGCCGCTGGCGTAGCAGGTTACCGCTTCACCCTGCACTTTCCTTCATTTTTTCCGCTGCTGCAATTTGCCGACCAGCGCCCGTTGCGCGCCACCATTTACCGCGCCAATGCCACCAAGGCATCGGAACAAGGGGAACAATTCAGCCAGCGCGAACAATGGGACAATTCGGCCAATATCGATACCCTGCTGGCGCTGCGCGATGAAGAAGCGCATTTACTCGGTTATGCCAATTTTGCCGAACTGTCATTGGCCCCCAAAATGGCGAATAGCGCCCAACAGGTGCTGGATTTTCTGCACCAGTTGGGTAGCCATGCGCGCCCCAGCGCCGAACGCGACCTGGCCGAATTGCGCCAGTTTGCCAGCCAACAACTGGGGCTGGAGCAACTGGAAGCCTGGGATATTTCCTGGGCCTCGGAAAAACTGCGCGAAGCCAAATATGCGTTTTCGCAGCAAGAAGTCAAACAATACTTCCCGGCACCACGGGTGTTACAAGGCTTGTTTGATCTGGTGCAATCGATGTACCGGGTCAGCATCCGGCCCGATCAAGCCAGCACCTGGCACCCGGATGTGCAGTTTTTCCGCATCGAACGCGATGGCGTATTGGTCGGGCAATTTTATCTCGACCTGTATGCGCGCAAAGGCAAACGCAGCGGTGCCTGGATGTCGGGCGCGCGTAGCCGCTACCGCAGCAATCAGGCCCCGGCCGGCAGTGGCCCGGAACAAACCCCGATCGCCTACCTGATCTGCAATTTCACCGCACCGCTGGCGGGCAGCGAACGCCCTTCCCTGCTGACCCACAATGACGTCACCACCCTGTTCCATGAATTTGGTCATGGTCTGCATCATATGCTGACCCAAATCAATGAAACCAGCGTGGCCGGCATCCACGGGGTGGAATGGGATGCGGTGGAATTGCCATCGCAATTCATGGAAAACTTTTGCTGGGAATACGATGTACTGCAATCGATGAGCAGCCATATCGATAGCGGACAAGCGCTGCCGCGCGCATTGTTTGACAAAATGCTGGCAGCCAAAAACTTCCAGTCCGGCCTGATCATGCTGCGTCAGGTCGAAATCTCGCTGATCGACATGTTACTGCATATGCAAGCCCCGGCCCCCGGCAGTGTGCAGGCGCTGATCAATCAGGTAAGGCAACAAATTTCCCTGCTGCCACCACCCGCGTGGAACCGCTTCCAGCATTCTTTCAGCCATATTTTTGCCGGTGGTTATGCGGCGGGCTATTACAGCTATAAATGGGCCGAAGTATTGTCTGCCGATGCCTATGCCGCCTTTGAAGAAAGCAGCGATATTGCAGCCACCGGGCGCAAATTTGAAACCGAAATTCTGGCCGTTGGCGGTTCGCGCCCGGCCATGGACTCATTTATTGCGTTTCGCGGCAGAGAACCGAATATTGATGCATTATTACGCCACAGCGGCATGACGCCCGAGGGCGCGCATGCTGGCAGCTAAGGTCGCCGTCATTACGCTTTACCATGGCGACCTGCCCGTAAAAGCGAGCACGATGACAAACTGAACCACCCTGGCATTATCTGGAGAACCGATCATGACGCACCACAAAATCCCCGGCGCAATCCTTGCCGCCCTGTTATTACTGTGCTGCACCAGCAGCATGGCACAGCTTTACAAGACCATTGGCCCGGATGGCAAAGTCACCTATAGCGATACCCCGCCGCCAACTGGCAAGTCCGAACGTAAAAATATCAGCGGTAATGGCAGCAATGAAGCCAATTTGCCGTATGAACTGGCCACCGCCGCACGCAATCACCCGGTTACTTTTTACAGCATGGCCAAATGCCCGGTCTGTGACGAAGCCCGCACGCTGCTACGTCAGCGCGGCATTCCCTTCAACGAAAAAACCATCACCAGCGCGGAAGATCAAATCAAGCTGCGCGAAGTGTCGGGCGGGGTTGAGTTGCCGTTTGTCAGTATTGGCCGTGACAAAAAACGCGGTTTTCAGCCGGAGGAATGGCAAGCCGCCCTGACAGCGGCGGGCTACCCGCTTTCCAGCAAACTGCCAGGCAACTATGCTTACCGCGCCCCCGAAGCCGCAGCCCCGGTCGCGCCACCCAAACCGGTAGCCACCCCGGCTCCGGCCGCGACTGCCACCCCGGTGCCGCAACCCGGCACGGTGCCCCCACCAGAAAACGCCCCACCGGGTTTTCGCTTCTGAGCATTGGCCATTTGAACCCGAATCCGAAAGAGCCAGGCATGACGCGCATCGACTTTCACAGCAATGTGGCGGATAAAATCCGCTACACCTGCCGCCTGATCCGCAAGGCGCGCAGCCAGGCCACGCCGCAGCCGCTGGTGGTGTTACTGGAAAACCGCCAGCAATTGAATTTGCTCGACAATGAACTGTGGAGCTTTTCCGCCACCGACTTCATTCCGCACGTTGCCGCCGACCATCCGCTGGCAGCCCAAACCCCGGTTTTACTCACCGACAGCGAGCACATCAAATTGCCCGATTACCCGTTCCTGATCAATCTGACGCGCAGCACCCCGGCCCAATTTGCACGCTACCAGCGCGTCTTTGAAATCATCAGCCAGGATCCGCAAGACGCCCAGGCCGGACGCCAGCGTTACGCCTTTTACAAACAGGGTGGCCATACCCTGAACCATATTGTTGCGGAGGCCAGTTAATGAGTCCGCCGGAAAACCTGAACGAAGCCTCGATTCCGCTACTGACCGAGGTAATTGAGCCACCAGCCGCAACCAAGCCGGTCGCCCGCACCAGCGCCCCGGTAGCTGCCACTGCGCCGGATGCCAGTACGCCGATTGCACACGTACAACCTGCCACACCCGCAGCCCCGGCGGCAGCAGCGCCCCCTGTTCACCCGCTGCCCTCCTCGCCCGCCGCCCCGCTCCAGGCGCTGGCACAAACACCCGCACAGCCTGCCTTGCACCTGAGCGAGCACGACTGGGAACAATTGCAAAGCAAGCTGTCAGAACGGGTATTGCGCCAACTGCAGGGCCGGATCGATTTTGTACTGGAACAACGCATCCGTGACAGCCTGGCCGATGTGCTGCAACTGGCGATGGTGGGCTTGACCAGCGAAATCAAACGCGGCCTGCAACATACGCTGGAAGAAGTGATCGGACGCGCGGTAGCGCAAGAGATTGCGCGTTTGCAGAATCAAAAAAAATAAACCCGCCACCACGGCGATACCTGAAAACAACGCCGCCCCGGCCTTTGCTGCGCCATCGCTGCAAAATCCGAATGGAAACGCCATATTGCGTCCGCAATTGATGCAAATTACGCAAGCCATGACACCTGCCCGGCCCGGGCTGTTGGAAAACTCATGCCACACCCGGCCCCACGTATTACAATCAACCTCACCAGCTAACGGGGGGCATTATGAAAGTCATCGTATTGGGTTCAGGCATTATCGGTACTGCCAGCGCCTGGTTTTTGCAAAAAGCCGGGCATGATGTGACTGTGATTGAACGCCAGCCAGGCGTGGCGCAAGAGACCAGTTTTGCCAATGGCTGCCAGATTTCGGTATCGCACGCCGAACCCTGGGCCAATCCGGCCGCGCCCGGCAAGGTGCTCAAATGGCTGGGGCAGGAAGATGCGCCGCTGCTCTACCGTTTCCGCCCGGAATGGCTGCAATGGATCTGGGGCCTGGCGTTTTTGCGCGAATGCACCCCGGCGCGTACTGCCAGCAATATCCGCCAGATTGTGGCGATGGCCGAATACAGCCGCCAGACCCTGCAACAGGTGCGTCATGAAACGGGTATCGATTACGACTGCCTGACCAGGGGCATTTTGCACTTTTACACTGAACAGGAAGAATTCGACCATTCCCTACCGGCCGCTACCCTGAGGCGCGAACTGGGTTGCCCGCGCCATTCGATTGACGCCAAGGAAGTATTGCGAATTGAACCGGCCTTGCACGCGATTGCCGACAAAATTGTCGGGGGTGATTTTACCGCCACCGATGAATCGGGCGATGTATATAAGTTCACCACCGGGCTGGCCCAGGCTTGCGTCAAGGCCAGGGTCAAGTTCATGTTTAATACCAGCATTACCCGGCTGATCACCGATGGCGCAGGCGCGGCGCGCAAGGTGCAGACGGTGGAAGTGATTGATGAGGCCGGGCGCCATCAACATCTGTCGGCCGATGCCTTCGTGGTGGCGATGGGCAGTTTTTCGCAGCCGCTGCTGGCCCCTCTTGGCATTTCGCTGATGATTTACCCCGGCAAAGGCTATTCTGCCACCTACCGCGTGATTGATCCGGACGCCGCGCCCACCGTGTCGCTGACCGACGATGGCTACAAACTGGTGCTCTCGCGCCTGGGCGACCGCCTGCGTGTGGCCGGCACCTGCGAACTGGATGGCTATGGCCGTGAATTGAATGCCACCCGCTGCCAGGCCATTACCCGCCGCACCCGCGAATTATTCCCCACTGCCTGCGATTATGACAACCCGGTGTACTGGACTGGCTTGCGTCCGCTGACGCCATCGAATGTGCCGTATATCGGCAAAACCAAAATCAGCAATTTGTATTTGAATACCGGCCACGGCACACTGGGCTGGACCATGGGTTGCGGGTCCGGGTTGGCGATTGCCGATATTATTTCCGGACGCGACCCGCAAGTGGATTTTGTGTTTACTGGCACCAGCAAGAAATAGTCCTAGCGCGGCCCGGCACTCTCCGGCATGATGCGGGCGCGGTGGTCTTGCAGGTACTGGATCAGTTTTTCGGTGGTGATGGAAAAAAATGCCTGGCCGTCGCGTTCAATGAAAATCAGCATGGTATGGGCCGGGCTGATCCAGGCCAGTTTGTAGTAATGCAAGGCGGTTTCATCGTCATTTAAAATTTCGACCCAGGTGGCTATCGTAATTTTATTCACCGCAGCGCGGGCCGGGTCGGAAGCACGGGCCTGCGCCTGGCTTTCATGCTCCCAACGCCGTTCACTCGATTTTTGCGCCGCATCCACCGCCATTTCAATGCGTCGCCGGTCTGATACCGGGCCGCGCGCCACCGACACATGGCGCTCGGCCAGACGGGCAAAAAACTCCTCCCGGGCCGGGCCTTGCCAGTTGATCAGATCCAGCTCGCGCCCCAATACCGGCAACAAGCTGCCCAACCGTGCCAGCACCTGTTGACAATGTTCGGCCAAAAACTTGGGTTGGGTGGTCCAGATCAGATCATCCATGGCACGTAACAGCGGTGCCACCACTGCTTGCACCTGGGCTTCCACGTCATTGCCGCTGGTAACGCAGATTTCGTGCTCGATGTCGGCACTGGTTTGGTCATAACTTCGTGCCAGTACCTGACGCCACTGTTTTTCCAGAAAGCGTTCCACGAAACCCGGCACTTCGCCAGTATCGATCCGGCTGGCAATATCGCTGTCGGCATGAGCCAGCGCCTGGGCCATGCGTTCGCATTGCAATGCATGGGCAATATGGCGCGCCAATGCATCGCCGCCGGTTGCGCCTTCCAAATCCATCACTTGACTCCAACCATCATGACAGGAGTGCTTCCGATGCAAACGTAATCACCCCGATCAAGAGCACCGCTGCCACCAATACCAACAACAAGCGCCCGAATTTCGGGCTACCTTGATCCGCCTGCGGCGGCTCAACTTGATTCATTGTTCTACCTCAACCATATTATCTGAAAGACCCGAACAGTTTGTTCGTATTTTGTCAAAGTCGTTTTTATGACGACGACCAGCATGCCGGATTGTAACGTGGAACGCCTGCAAAACGGCGCGATGCAAAAAATACTCGCCATCGAAGCTGCCCAATAAAGCCCCGGCAGAACGCAAAGATTTACCACCCTTGGGGGCATTCCGGTGTAAAATTTGCACTCTTAAATTTTTCAAACCGGGAGTCTGGTTTTAATGCCTGCATGAGATTGATTATTCCCCGCCACGCCCGGTTCTGGCGCTGCTTGTTCGCCAGCTTTTTCTGTTGGGCACATCTGGCCTGGGGCGCAAGCATGCAATCCGGTGATCGCTGGCAAAGTCTGAGCGATCCGGCATTTCAACATATCAGCGCCGAACAAGGTTTGCCGGGCGGTTTCAACAACGCGCTGGCGCAAGATAAAACCGGTTTTCTCTGGATCGGCACCCCAAATGGCCTGGCGCGCTGGGATGGTTACCGCATCCGCAACTACCAGCCGCAAACCAATAACCCGCGCAGCCTGCCCGACATCAACATCCAGGTTTTACATGTGGATCCCCAGGGCCGTCTGTGGATTGGCACCAGCGCAGGCGGCCTGGCGCGTTACGAACCGGAAACCGATTCCTTTACCCGCTTTCCGGTCGGCCCCGGCGGCTTGTCGCACGTCAGCGTCAACAGCATTGCCAGCGATGGCAACGATGGTATCTGGGTCGGTACCGACAGCGGCCTGGATCACATTGATGGCATGACCCAGGCCATTTCCAGGGTCGATAATCGTGCCGCCAGCATCGTCTTGTCGGAACGCCGGGTGCGCACCATTTTACGCAGCAAGGATGGCAGCTTGTGGCTTGGCACGAACAAGGGCTTGCTGCGCCGTAGTCGCGGCAGCATGCAATTTCTGGACCTGCCGTTCCCGGCGCAACATCCGGTTCAGGTAACCCATTTATTTCAGGGCAGCGATGGCCGGGTCTGGGTCGGCAGCAATAATAACGGCGTATACTGGTACGATGCGGCGCAAAACCAATTGCAAGCACTCAGCCCAAATGACCCGGCCAACAGCAGCGACTGGATTTTATCGATCAGCGAACCGCGCCCGGGCGAACTCTGGTTTGGCACCTTCGGCCACGGCATCCTGATCTACCACGGCAAAAACAAGCAAATCAGCCGCCTCCGGCATGACCCCAGCCGCAGTAGCGGGCTGGCCGACGACACCATTTTTGCAATGCTGCGCGATCAATCCGGCTTGCTGTGGCTAGCCAGCACCCGCGCCGTCAGCCGCCACGATGTCAGCAATCAGGCGCTGCAAACCATTTTTGGCCTCAATGCCATGAGCAGCAAATTATCCGACCCGGATGTGCGTGCCATCCTGAGCCTGCCCAATGGCAATACCTGGCTCGGTTTGCACAGCAACGGCGTTGACATCATTCACCCGCAACAAGGCCTGGTGCGCAGCCTGCGCCCCGACCCGGCGCACCCGGAAACGGCCTTGCAAAAAAACCGCATCTGGTCGCTGCTACAAACCGGGCCGGACACCATTTTTCTGGGTACGGATCGCGGCCTGTATCGCGCCAAAACCGATGGCAGCCAGTTGCAACGGGTCACCCTGCCGGGCCGTGCGCCCGATGGCCCGGTGCGTGCCCTGCTACGCCATGGCAATGATTTGCTGGTGGGTTCAACCGACGGCTTATGGCAGTTGGATTTAAGCGGCAACAACCCGCTGCCGCGCATCCGCCCACAAGGCAGCGAACAGTTGAGCGATGTCCGCATCATGGCGATGTTACACGGGCCGGATGGCAGTATCTGGATCGGCACCCGCCGTGGCCTGAACCAATACGACCCGCTCACCCACCGCATGCGCCAGTTTTTGCCTGAGCCCGGCAATCCGCACGCACTGGCACCGGGCATCATCACCTCGCTGCTATTTGACCGCCAGCAGCGCCTGTGGGTCGCCACCCTGGGTGGCGGCATCAATATTCTGGAGCCGGACGGCAAGCGCTTTCGCCATATCAGCACACACCAGGGTTTGCCCAACGCCGCAGTCAACTGTCTGGTAGCCGATGGCGGTGGCCAAATCTGGGCCAGCACCGATGACGGTCTGGCACGGATTGAACCGGAACCAGGCCGGGTACGCCCGATTCAACGCGCCGATGGTGCCGTGCTCAGCACCTACTGGAGCGGCGCGTGCCATGCCAATGCCGAAGGCGAATTATTATTTGGCGGCAATGGCGGCATTACCGTGGTGCGGCCGGATCAGTTGCGCAAATGGCGCTTCCGGCCACCGCTGGTGGTGTCCAGCCTGAAGCTGGGCGGCCAGTCCCTACCGGCGGGGCGACTGAATCAGGCCGACAACACCCAGCCACTGCAAATCATGCCCAATGCCAACAGCATCAGCGTTGAATTTTCTGCGCTCGACTTTTCCGCGCCCGAGCGCAATCACTATGCCTACCAGCTCGAAGGCTATGACAGCGATTGGATCGAGAGCGATGCCTCGCGCCGCCTGGCCAGCTATACCAATCTGGCTCCCGGCCCCTATCGCTTGCGCCTGCGCGGTTCCAATCGCGATGGTGAATGGACCGGGCAAGAACTGGCGATTCCCATTGAGGTGGTGGCCCCCTGGTATCAAAGCTGGTGGTGCCGCGTGCTGCAGGTGCTGCTGGGGCTGTTGCTGCTGCTGGCGGTGATCCATTTCCGCACCCGCTATTTGTCGATCAAGCGTTTGCAACTGGAGCAAGTGGTGAAACAGCGCACGCTGGAGCTGGAGCGCAACCAGCAGCAACTGGTGCGCTCGAATCAGGATTTGAACCAGGCCAACCGCGAACTGGCGCAATCGGCCGAAACCCTGCGCGAACTGGGGCGCATCGGCCGTGACATTACCGCCAATCTGGATTTACATGTCGCCTTCGACACGCTGTACCAGCATGTGGTGCATTTGCTCGATGCCCAATGCGTGCTGATCTACCGCTACCAGAGCGATGCCGCCGAACTGGAACTGGCATTTGGCCGCCTGCACGGCAAAGCCATGAGCAGCCACAACATCGGCTTCGATTCGCCCCACTCCAACACCGCCCGTAGCGCACGCGAACGCCAGGAAATTTTGCTCGACGCCAGCGCCGCCCTGCCGGAATCGGGCCTGATCCGGCGCAATTTACGCAGCGCCCTGTATTTGCCGCTGATTGTCGATCAGCGCCTGCTGGGCGTGATGGTGGTGCAATCGCGGCTGGATCATGCCTATGGCGAACGCGAACGGCTGATCTTTCGCAATCTGTGTGCCTATGGTGCCATTGCGCTGGACAACGCCAATGCCTACAGCCAGTTGCAAGCCACCCAGACCCGGCTGGTGGAACAACAAAAACTGGCGGCGCTGGGTTCGATGGTAGCCGGGGTGGCGCATGAACTGAATACGCCAATTGGCAACAGCCTGCTGATGCTGACCGCACTGCAAGACAAGGCGGGTGAATTTGAAGCCAAAATCGCGCGCGGCCAGTTGCGGCGCAGTGATCTGGAAGAATTTCTGGCCGATTCCAACGAAGCGTCGCGCGTCATCATGCGCGGCCTGACCAATGCCGCCGATCTGGTCGCCAGCTTCAAACAGGTAGCGGTCGATCGCACCGCAGCGCACCAGCGCAACTTCAACCTGGCCCTCACCACCCACGAAATCATCGCCACCATGATGAACCAGATCCGCCTGAGCGGACACCAGATTGAAGTCAACATCGCCGACAATATCAATCTGAACAGCTACCCCGGCCCCTACGGCCAGGTATTAACCAATCTGATCAACAATGCCCTGTTGCATGCGTTTGAAGGCAAAGACCATGGACACATGCGCATTACCGCACGGCAGGACGGGCTGGAGCGGGTGGTGATTGAATTTCAGGACAATGGCAAGGGCATCGATGCCAAACATTTGAAACGGATCTTTGAGCCGTTTTTCACCACCAAGATGGGGCAAGGTGGCAGTGGGCTGGGTTTGTCGATCAGCTATAACATCGTGACATCGTTATTGAATGGCTCGATCCGGGTCGAGAGTATTCCGGGGCAAGGCACCAGTTTTACGCTGGATTTGCCACTGCAGGCTCCGGCGCGTTGAGAGCGCTTGGATCGAGAATCTTGAGTGCATGCCGATAAATCGGCACAACCATCACACAACGTGTGATACATTCCCACCGTTGAGCCATCAAGTCAGTTGGCGCGGCGATGTTGCGCGGCTGATCCATTTTTTTCATCCGCCAGATTGCCCATGATAGATGAGAAGAGGCAGAACAAATCATGTTCCAAGAGAAGATCATTCCCTTGCGGGCGGATGACTCACACGATGTGAAGGGCACATTTGACGCAGCGCTACGCGACCCATTTTACAGTCAAGCGCCACAGGATGAGCGTCGTTTCCTCGCATGGCTCAAAAGCGCGAACGCAAAAGTCATGGCCGCACGACCGGACAAGTCGCCCGGCCAATGGAAAGCGCAGGCCAACCAAGCTGGCAACACCTTGTTTGTGTCGCCCCAAATGGTCGATGGCACACTCAAGGCGGCCTGGCCACTGATGGCGACACTGCCACACCCCATGCAAAAAGCCTTGTTGGCGATGTTTTTGGTGGTGGAAGTCCACCCATTTCATGATGGTAATGGCCGCACGGCCCGTCTGTTGATGAACAGTTT
>JBDLSU010000401.1:0-3859 GCA_039799405.1 Pseudomonadota bacterium
GGCAGAATCGCCCAATAATGCACCTGCCCGCTTGGTATCCGGATCATAGCCGGTTAAACCTTGCACCGTGGTATTAAAATCATTGTAGGCTTTGACAAAAGCGTTGATGCCGGCCTTTACAGCGCTGGTATCGCGCGAGACCGCAACCGTGCTGGAGCCCACTTTCAGTACGCTCAGGCTAACGCCCTGAATCGCCCCGGAAATGGCATTGGTATTGCTGCTGACCGCAATGCCATTGACGGTGAGCTTGGTACTTTGCGCTGCCGTATTTTGCTTCAGATTTTGCGTGCCAGCCGGATCATAGGTCAGCAGGTCAGTGATGGCGGCGTCGGCAGTGGCACCGCTGGTACTGATACGGAAGCTCGAATTGGCACCGGTTTTGCTGGAACTTAACACCAGGTGGTAAGGCGTCGTGCTGCCATCGGACACAATGGTCGCGGTTACCCCGAAATTGCCTTTGTTAATCGCGTCCCGAATCCCTTGCAAACTATTGTTGGTACCATCAATCGTGATGGAGCCACTTGCGCTATTACCGTCCTGGGTATAACTGGCACCGATATAGGCTCCACCCGTACCGGCTGTCAAGCCTGCGCTGCTGGCGCTATTGCCTGCCACCGTGATCGGGCTGGCTGTGCTGGAGCTGAGCGTGATGTAGCTGGTTGAAATGTTGCTGGTATTATTTTTTGCTGTGGCCGAGTCGGTACCAATGCCGCCATTCACACTGCCTGTAACGGTTTCGGTAATAGCGATATTGGCACCATCGGCACGGGAAAATTGCAGGTTACCTGCGGCTGCGGTACCGGTGAAGGTAATGCCTGCCGCAGCCAATGCGGTGGTGGTGGCATTGTTACCCGCCAGCACACTGTCCAGCGATGCGGCGGTGACGCCACTGTCAGCGGCGACGCCAGCCAGTTGTGAATCGAGTGTAATGCCTTCCACCGCCAGCGTATAGGTGCCGCCGCCGCTGGTATCGACCGAGCCGAAGCTACTGCTGCCACTGGCACCAAACAAAGTGGCGCTGCTGGTGGTGGCAGCGGCAGTGGCATTGACCCCCGTGGTGGCGGATTTGGCATTGACGGCCGCTGCCAGCGCCTTGGCGCTTTTGGTATTGCTGTCGGTGCTGATGGTCGTACCGTTGAGCGATAACGATCCTTCGGTAATGCCGTTGCTGGCGACACTGGTGCTTAAATTGCTGCCAGCCAGGCCAAAGGTGCCGCCACTGACCGTGCCAAACTGAAACGACACCGTGGTGCTGCCACCCAGGCCAATCGCGGCCGAACTACTGATGTTGCCTGCGCTGGCAATGGTTTGTGATTGTGCCAGTTGCGTGACGTTGACGTTGTAAGTACCTGCCACCGCCTGATTGGTGGCCGTGGAGGAAATGACGCTGCTGTCGCCAGGTGTGGCAGAAACTGATTGAAACGTGGCTTGATTGCTGAGGCTGGACAGGGAGCTTTTAAAGGTGGTCACGGCACCATTCAAGGTTCCCAGCGCCTTGAGCTTGTTCTGGAAGCCGGATTCCTTGGCGTTCAGGACGTTCAACGGGCCGCTGTCAGCTTGAATAAGCTTGGCGACGATGCCGTTGACATCCAGATTGGAACCGATGCCGGGAGATGAGATGCCCACCAGTTTCTCCTTGTGAAAAACTATAATATAGTTGATTATCGGCAGAGCCAAAGCGGACTTTAGAGGGGGATTCATGGCCTAATTTCGAATCCACCCCAATTTGCCGCTTTTTTTGCGTCCTTATGCCTTATTCAACCCTGGTAGCACCTCGTGCAGAGGGTATTGCTTGCGGTATTGACTGTATTGACTATGCCTGCTGCGTGATTAACAAACCTTTGACCGTATCGAGTGCCTTGGCAATTTCCAGTGTTTCTTTTGACGGAATTTGCCGGATCACTTCTTTGGTCTGCTGATCAATCACCTTGACCACCGTGCGCTTGCTGTCGGTATCAACAGAAAATTCGAGATTTTGCGATAGCACGCTCAAGGACTGATTAATATTCTTGACTGCCTGATTGAGTTGTTCCAGCGAATTCGGGTCTTCCGGGCGCTGTACCGCATTCGCAGTATCAACGCTGCTGGCCTGGGTTGCCTGGGCATTTTGTGATTTGATGACATCGGTTGCGCCGGTGAATTGCTGTACGTTGGCGCGGCTGCTGGCACCAACCGTGAATGACCCGGGCGCAGCACGATCCTGTTGGGGCGTTCTGGGTGCAGCAGCGGTTCCTAATGATTGGATTGCCATGATAACTTCCTTCGTGAAAATTCCCCGAGTGAATAAATTTCACTCGGGGAACCCTTCATCAATAAAACTAACTTTTTAGATATTATCCACGTAACAATGCTAACACACCGTTAGGCAAGGAATTCGCCTGTGCCAAAATCGCTGTACCCGCCTGTTGCAGAATCTGACCACGTGTCAGGTTGGCTGTTTCCGAAGCGAAGTCGGTATCTTGAATCCGGCTACGTGCGGCTGACAGGTTTTCAGAGGTGGACTGCAAATTGCTGATGGTGGAAGCAAAACGGTTTTGAATCGCACCGAGGGATGCACGGTTGTTATTGATAGCGGTCAATGCTGCGTCAACGGTTGAAATTGCAGCGGTTGCACCAGCGGCGGTACTGATATCAATCGCAGCGACCGAAGACAGGCGGCTACCAACCGATGCGCTTGTTAATAAAGTGGTATCGCCATCGGTCGCAATTGAAAAGCCTGCTGACGAAGCAAATGACAGGCTGCCGCCGACCGTGACTGAACCACCAGTGCCAATTGCTGCTGCCGCAGTGCTGTCGCCAGTTTCTGCGCCAGTTGTTGCATCTCTTAAATCAGCACCACGAATGGTCGCAGTATCAAAGCCGCCGCTTGAACCGCCGAACTTAATATCATTACCAGCGTTATCGCTCAAAACCAAGTTGCCGCTCTTGTCTGCTACCGCAGTAATATTGGTGGTACCGCTTTGAGCATTGACAGCCTGTGCAATTGCTGACAAATCGGTCGCCGACGAAACGGTTGCAGAAACCGTGACAGCGGTTGCATTTGCACCCTGCAAAGTAAATTGCACAGCACCCGCTGTAACATTGTTAATAGTCGCAGTGGAGGTGGCAGTCGCCGTAACGCCTGTCAGCGATGACAGGCCGTTAATGCCTGTTGCAATGGTTTTTGCACTGTCATTGGCGGCAACCGCTAAAGTTTGAGTAGTGCCATTGCCTGCAATGGTCAGGTTTTGAGCTGTGACATTGTTCACTGCAGTGTTATTTGCAGCGGAAATCGATGTATTGTCGCCCGTGGAAAGAACCAGATTGTTGCCAATGTCGGTCGATTTTGCACTGGCGACGCTAACCGAAATGGTTTGGTTGGCATTTGCGCCGACCTGGAATTGCGAAGAAGTCAAGGTGCCGTCAAGTACGTTTTGGCCGTTGAACTGGGTGGTGTTGGCAACCCGGTTCAATTCCTGCGTCAATTGCAAGGTTTCACCTTGCAGAGAAGCACGGTCAGATGTTGAGTTACTGCCGTTGACCGATTGCACTGCCAACTCACGCACCCGTTGTAACAGGTCGCCTGCAGTGGACAAGCCACCTTCAGCGGTTTGCGCCAGCGAAATGCCGTCATTGGCGTTACGTGACGCTTGATTCAAGCCTTTAATCTGCGAAGTAAAACGCTCGGAAATCGCCAAGCCTGCGGCGTCGTCCTTGGCGCTATTGATTCGCAGGCCGGAAGACAAACGTTGCAACGTGGTTGACAGTGAGCCTTGCGAGACATTGAGGTTACGTTGGGCATTGAGCGATGCTACGTTTGTATTGATATTGGAAGCCATTTTAATTCTCCAGACTAAGTTTTTCGATACTGGCTACGTGC
>JBDLSU010000402.1:0-5315 GCA_039799405.1 Pseudomonadota bacterium
GTTGGTGTAATAGTCGTCAGTACCGGATTCAATCCGTTTCAGCAGGTTGCCGAATACATCGTAGCTGAAGCGGGTCAGTCCAATCGAACCATAAGGGTAATTGGTCGGGTTGCTGCCATCAAGCTTGGTGGTGGGGCCAAACTCGCGCGAGACATGCCCGGCACTATCAAATTCATGGGTCACTCCACTTGTGGAGCGCAGACCACTCTTCCAAAAAGCATTGTGCAAGGCATCGTACTGGAAGCCTTCGGCGCTACCGCTAACATACCCTCGCCAGGAAAGATCGCCAGCCGTATTATAGTTCCAATATTCCTGGCGCAAGCCCGAGTTGTTCAGCCTTGCCGCCACTTGTTGCAAGCTGCTGGCGGGTGTCAAATCACTTGCGGCACCCGGGTGGTAGCGTTTCTGGATCAAACGATTGAACTTGTCAAAAGTTGTTTCAATCACATAACCCAGGGCATCTACCTGATAGCGCAAATGGTTAGCGGCATCGAAAAATTGTAGCTCGGTCTTGCTATCCGGATTGGCACCCAGGGCAGTGCGTACCGCCGCCAGGCTGGGCTGGCTGGCTACCAGATTTTTGTCAATTGGCCTGGCATAGGTTTTAATTTGCACTGCATTACCGAGCGCATCGAACTGGCGTTCCACCACATTGCCAAGGGCGTCAATTTGCATCAGTGGGTGGCCGGCCGCATCAACAATACTGGCGCTGATACGGTTTTTGCCGTCATTGAGCCAACTGGCGCGATTAGCCCAGGTTTTGCCGACTGGCGTCAGTTTGCTTTGCAAGCTGGCCAGGTCGATGGCATCACGCGCCAGCGTCGCGTAACTGACGCTTTGCACCACATTACCCAGCGCGTCGTACACCAGTTGATTGACTGCACCAATGCCATTGACGGTAAAAATGGGGCGGTTGGATTTGTCATAAAAATAGCGCGTGACGTTATCGACCTCGCTATTGACGCTTGCGGCTTGCACCCAGTTACTGATCTCGGTTTGCCCCAGTGCGTTGCTGGCGGCCGTGACCAGGGCGCTGGCATATGCTACCTTTTTGGTCAGGTTGCCTGCTGCGTCATCGTAGCGATTGGCTACCACCGCCCAGCTTACGTTGCCATTGGCATCCAGCCTTTGCGCGGTGGCGCTGGCTGTCACGCGATTGGCGGCATCATACACATAACGCATGCGGTGATCCAGCGCCGGGTTGCGCGGGTCGGTGGCAATCCATTGCTTGAGCGTGGTTTCTGTTGCAGCAGCCGTCAAAATACTGCCGCCCAGCACTACTTTTTCATTGGTATGTGCATGCGACGAAACTGCCAGCACATTGCCCACCGCATCATATTCCCGTGTTTCTACCAGCCACTGCCAGGTCGAGCTGGCTTCAGTGGACGAAACGAACATGGTGGCATGCGCAATTTGCCGGTTGGCGGCGTCATACAAAAACAGTTGATTGTGATTTTGCTTGGCGTAATTCTGGAATGCATAGTATTGATTGCGCAGAATAATCTGGGCCTTGATATCCTCAGGCCGGGATTGACCCAGGTCGGTCAGGGTGGCGATGTGATCGATACGCTGAACCAGATTGTCATTGCCATCGTATTGATATTGAATCACCGCGCCGAGCGCATTGACTTCATACACTACCCGGTTGCGGCTGTCATAAATGTAGTCGGTACTGGAAAGCATCGTATTACGCCCGACCAGAAATTCCAGTACCACTTGTTCGGTATACGCCAAATTGGCCGGATATAACGATGTCCAGGTAATTTTGCGACTGATGTTGCCCGCCAGGTCGTACTGGTTTTCCGAAATCGCACCAGTACCATCAATGCTGAAGCGAACCCGGCCATCTTTATTGTAAATAGTATGGATGACATTATCGCGCCCGGCATCGGTCTTCAGCAAACCGACCAAATTCCTGGCGGCGTCGCTGGCACTGTTGCCCAGCAGATTGCTTGCCACCGGATTGGCGTAGGCGGTGCGGGTAATTTCCCGGCCATTGGCATCATAAGCAATACGCACCACGGCACCGCTGGCGCTGATGCTGTCGGTCAGGCGGTTTTCGGCGTCATACAAATTAAAACTGAGATTTTTGCCAGGATCGGTGACGGTCACCAGATTATTATTGCGATCATAGCTATAGCTGGTGTCAAGGGTTTTACCATCTTCAATCGCAATCGACTGTTTGATGCGTCGCCCCAGTTTGTCGTAGCTGTAAGTGCTTACTTGCTGCGCCGGGCTGGTAACAGTGAGGGTATTGCCCTGATAATCATAGGTAAAACTGGTGCGGTAATTCAGGCCACCCGCATCCTGTAGTACCGACTTTACCTGTCCCTGGTTGTCAAACTCGGTGCGCGTGATGATGCCCTTCGGATCGCTTACCTCAAACGCTTGCCCAAATGCGTCATAGCTGTATTTGGTTTGCAGGTTCAAGCCCTGTCGCACGGGGAGCGGGCCACCGGATTGCGTAATGGTTGGGTCAATGGTGCGGGTTAATACCCGGTTGGCGGCATCGTAGGTAAATAGCGTGGGGTTACCACGACCATCGGTGCTGACGATCAGCAGCCCGGCTGCATCCCAAGTGTTACTTTGCTTGACGCCAATATCGTCGCTGCTGCTCAGCAATTGGCCGTTGCCATCGTACTCATAACGGGTAACATTGCCCTTGCCATCCGTTACGCTGGCGCTTTGCCCGTAACGATTGAAAGCGGTGGTCAGCTTTACGCCTTCCGGTGTGGTGATGGTACTGCTGCGCTTGGCCGGGTCGTAAGTGTATTGGGTCGGCTGGTTCAAACCGTCGGTCTGGGTCAGTATCCGGTCAAAGGCGTCGTAAGTGGTGCTGCTGGCATTGTTGAGCGCGGTCTTGATCTCGACCACACGGCCCAGACGATCATAGCTTCTTTTCGTTACATTATTATTGCCATCGGTCGATTCAATCAGTCGTCCGAATGCATCGTATTTATTCTTGGTGACATAGTTCAGCGGGCCGGGGCCGGATTCGGTTTGCAGCAGTTGTCCACGCCGATCATATGAGAAAACGCTGTCTTTGCTATCCAACACCTGAGTCATCGAATCCGTATCGGTTTCATCAAAGCCATCAGGGCCAAAACTCACGCTCGCTTTGGAAGAAAAGAATTCACTGCTGGTTTTGACTTCGCCAAAACCATTGTACGTATATTGCCGGGTGGTATAGCTGTCCGTACCTTGCTTGATCAAACGCCCGAGTTGGTCATATTCATGCAACTGGATGCGGTCTTTGGCCGCATCGGCTACCACCACAGGGGTAATGCGGGCGGCACCCGGCGTGATCGTGCTGCTGACCAGTTGTGCCAGCGCGGTTGCCTCAATCCGGTTGGCGTATTGGCGAGTGCTGGCAATTTGTCCCTGTACCGTATAGCTTTGTGCGCTCACTTCGCCCGCTGCATTGATGCTGTATGCCAGTTGCCCGGCCTGATCATAATAAAACAGGGTAGTGTGGTGATTTTGATCGGTGCTGCTGGTGCGGCGGCCTGCCGCATCATAGGTATGGCGTATGGCATGGGCGCGCCAGATGGCGTCAATTTCTGCCTGGCTATGACTGCTGCCATGCAACAAGCTGCTGCCCACACCCGACAATTCGGCAATCAAGCGACCTTGCAAATCATAATGGCGATCCAGCCCACGCACACCGCCATCGGCTGCGCTGACCTGGCCCTGATAGCTGGCAATTAAATGGCCAACCTGGTCATATTCGTTGGTGGTGACCGTGCCTTGCCAGTCGGTACTGGTTTTTACCCGGTTCAAGGCGTCATACGTGGTGCGGGAGATGCGATCCTGGGCGCTGCTGGTCAAGCTTAATGCGGGATCGGTGGGCGAACTAATTTGCGCCACATTGACGCTGATTTTGGTGTCGTAGCGCTGGCTGCTGGTCTGATTGCCATTGCCATCGTAGGTATACCGGGTCAGGTATTTTTCACCGTCAATTTGCGCTGCCAGTTGCCCCTTGTTGTCGTACAGGTAGACGGTGAGAATATCTTGCGCGGCATTGTCAAGCGGGGTCAGGGCGGCCAGCGAGCCGTTTGCACGTAATGCGACAGGGGTAGCGGTCGCATAGCGTAAGGTGTTCGTCAGATGTCCTGCGCCATCATATTTGTTGCGGGTTAAATACCCTTCTGCATCCAGTGTGCCGAGTAGCAAACCATCGGCATCATAAAAATTGCGGCTCATCCGGTCATTGGCTGCATCTGCCGTGGGTACGGTATTCAGATCATCCGGGCTGATAATGCTGGAAAGCGCATCGTCGCCGCGCAGAGCGGCAAGCTGGTCCGACGATAATGGACGGGCGCTGGCGGTAGTGGCAATCAATCGGCCAGCGGCATCGTACCGGTTGCTGCTGACATAACCCAGTGCATCAATGGTTTTGAGTAAGCGTCCGGCGCGATCGTAAACACGTTGGGTGATCCGGTCCTTGCCGGACAGTTGGGGTAGCACACTGATGCCAAACACCGCATTCGCCGGATCTTGTGCAATTTCCGCCAGTACCGCTGCCGATAAAGGCGTAGCATGTTCACGCGTTCCCAACAATTCACTATTAAAGTGGTTGTAATGGTAGCTGGTGATGGCACCTTTGGTCGTGATGGCGGCACTCAGCAAGCCATTGCTATAGTATAAATTCCATTGACGGCTACCATCGGCATTCGTGGTTTCTACCAGTTGATCTTTCTCATTGTATTTGTAGCTGACCTGGCTCAATGGTGCTGTACTGTCGCGTTGCGTCAAAGAAATCAGGCGGCCGCCCTTGTCATACTGCGAAACGCTGATCAAGCCATTCGCGGCTTTGACGGTAACTTTCTGGTTGGCATCGTCCCAGGTGGTGGTCGTGGTTTGTTGCAGGCTATCGGTACTGGCAATGATGCGCCCCAGTCCATCATAGGCATACACGGTTGCGCCAGTATTATTTGGCGCAATGGTTTGCAATAACTGACCAGACTGGTCGTAAACATAGCGGCTTACACTGGCGTCGCTATCGGCGATGCCTTCGCCATTGGCATCAAGCTTGCCAAATACGGTACGGGTTTGCAATTGACCACGCTGGTCGTAGCTGAAGTTGGTGCGTTGGGCGCGGCTTTTGTCGGCTTGGGCCGCAACCCAGCTTACCAGTTGTGCTTCGGTTGCTGCCTCGTCGGCTGGTGGTGTCGTGCCTTGGGCATAGGCAATGGTCGCACTGGTTTCGCCGAGCGCATTGTAGCGGTATTCGACCACCCGCCCTTGTGCGCTGATACTGAAGCGCAAGCGACTTTGTGCATCATAAACATTTCGGGTGATAAGCCGGGTATTGC
>JBDLSU010000403.1:0-4127 GCA_039799405.1 Pseudomonadota bacterium
ACTTATCCAGATGGTCCGGATTGCCATGATAGTTTTGGCCGATGATATGGTCAGGAAAGTTGCCAACCCGGGCAAAACCAATGGCGGGATGAATTTTGTAGGTGGATGACATGTTCGCTCCGTTAAAATGTAATTGATACCAGAAAGATTTCAATTCAATAGGGAAGTACTTTGTTGCGAAATTGCATTTTTACAACATTAATTATTTGGATGTGGCTTTTTGTGGTGCTGCTGTGGGTGTGGGTGTGGGGGTGGGTGTGGGTGTCGGGGCAGCCGTAGGCAAATTAAACACATGACTGACGTTCACGCCTGCATTAGTGCTGCCAGATGTATTGTGACAACTGAAGCAACCGGGAATATAAGGTGCCTTTACTGATTGCTGAAATGTTTCCATGGTGGAATTGGACAAAGCAGGTGACCCGGCCAGTGTCGGCTGACCGGAGGCGACCGGCATTTGCGGTGCTGCGCTTGGTATCCCGCCCCCCACGGTCCATACCGCACCGCTTTGAATATAGTTGGCGCGTGCCACGCCACCAGGCAGCCCTGCCAGATTCGCCGTCAGGGAGCTCGCCAAAGAAAGCAAATTGGTGTTGTTGATAACCACCCCATTACTGGCAGAGGGCATGGAGGTTGGCTGGATATTGCCCCACGGATTGAGGTTGACCACGGAAGTGGTTCCAATTGCAGGGTTGAGAAGTTCGATATTCACCGTATTATTGGGGGTGACCTTCGAATGAAGCCATTCCTTATTGGCGCTGGTCAAGGCAGTACCGGGTTTAAAAAAGGTTTTCCCGCTTGAACTTGGCTTGTACGAAACCGTGGAAACTGTTCCATCGGGTCTGCTGAAGTGCCAGGTATTGGCTGGTGCATTGGCCGATTGTTCAAAGGTGGCCCAAACCAATTCCGGGTGACCGGGAACAGGCACCACCACATGCATCCCGACCATCGCCAATTTCTTGGGCACGTAGCTTTTGCCGTCCCATTGCAAATAGCAAGGTTGTTGGCATGGGACGAAATGTGGCACTTCCGCCGTGATGGTCAGGTAATTGCCCAACTGTGAGGACTGGATCGTTGCCGCATCGACCCATGAAGTCTTGACTTCGAGAATCAAGGCATTTGCATCGGCATATGACGCCACATTCGATGCCTTCGCAATGTCGCTGACATCAGAAAGCGAGAGGGGAAAGCTTTGGGTATTGGTCAGGGCCTGTTTTTTGAAATAGCTAACATTGGCTTGATTGTTTTGCAAATCCCGGTACACATCGTTGACATGAACCGCATAATAGACCAACGCCTGGGCTTGACTGACCAAGGTACCAGAGGTTGATGTTTGCCCTGGCAACCCTTGCCCCGCTGCTTGTCCAGTTGGATCCGCCAGTTGAAATGATTGGTCCAACACCATCGCTTTACCGCCACGCCCTGCAGGTTTGGCTCCCCGCAGGTTAAAGACGCCGCGCAGCACCTGCGGTTTGGCCTCAATACGGAGTGGGTTATTTTGCGAGAAAACCGGATTTCCAGAGGTGTTATCAAAACCAATCACATTGTAGAACCGTGATCCCAGAAAAGTGTAAGCGTAGCCTTTTTCCGGCGAAGTCAGCCATAAAAAGTTCTGCGCCATCTGTTGATAGAATGCACAATCCGGGTTATTTTGCGAGGGTGTGAAACCTGCGTTATTCGGCACATTAAAGCTGACAGAATTCGGCATCGCCTGCCAGGTATTGAATTGCGCAGGTGAAACAGCGCACAATGGCGCGACTGGCCCCGGCAGTGTCGGGACAGAGGCAGCGCAACTGACTGCTGGCATTAAGGCCTGGCCGATCAACAGGGCGACAAGCGGTTTCCAATGTGATGGGAATTTCATATGACTCTCCTCTGGATGGGTAACCTGGTACGGATATACCAGGCTGTTAAACCTCGGTAATCATCCTATTGGGAAGCATGTTCAACTGCAATCACACTCAATAACACTTAATAACATTTCATGACACGGAGCAAGCATGGCTGAATGCTGAATGCTGAATGCTGAATAACTGGCCATATCAATTCCGCTATGGCGTGCTCAATCGATCCGGGGTTTGGCGGGATGGTCGGGGCAATATTACCTTGCGGCTTGCTGCGAAAGGGGGGGGGGGTATTTGGGCATCAGAAGAACCCGACGTGGTTTTTCGTGTAGGTCCAATTTTTTGAATAGAAAAAGACGAAAAAAAGCCCGCAATTTTCAGCGGGCTTTTTTATGGGCTTTATCGTAACTTGGCGGAAATAAACCGCAAATTAAGCGATTATCCCAGCTTTTTTGCTTGCTTGCGACGTGCCACAAATGCCAGTGCGCCCAGGCCAGCGATCATCATCGCATAGGTTTCTGGTTCTGGAACCGGCGTCGTCACGGCAACAGCGTTGCCAGTTACTTTGAAGTAACTGGCATTGAAGTAGGTTTGGTTGTCTTGCAATGCAGTAACGGTGAAAGTTGCTTGCATGCCAGTGAAGTTGACGGTGCCGCCGTTAGGCAGGAAGGAACCGGTCAAAGTTGCGGCCAGATTGGTGCTGGCACCGCTTTGTGCTGCAACCGGGATGCTGGATGGGAACGAGCCATGCGCGCCAGTCAGGGCGAAGCTGGCATTGTCGATCGAAAATGGGCCAAAGTTTGGCGAAGAATTGGTGTCTTGCCACAAGCCGATGGAGAAGAATTGGGTGTCACCAGTGCTGCTAACTTGCAATGCTTGATTGGGGCTGAACGAGTAGTTCAGGTTGACGATATCACCAACGTGAATCAGCACCGGGGCAAAATTGTCGCTGCTGATGTCAAAACGACTTGCGGTTTGAGTATCGGGAGCGGTCAAATCAAAAATCTGATTGATGTTGATGGTGTCTGCCAAAGCCATGTTTGATGCGAATGCTGCGCCAACAGCGAAGAGAGCTACGATGGATTGTTTCTTCATTTTGTTCCCATATGTATTTATTAGAAAAAGACTGGCATTTAGTCTATCCATAGCTTCTAACTCGGCCATGATTTGAACCCCATTCCGCCAGTGCGCCAGAATTCTACCGCATTTATTTCATTTCAGGGGAAAAATTATCATAGTTGCCACGTATCAATAATTTTTCCAGTGTATAGTTTTGTCATTGTTATCTGTTCGTCGCCATATCGACGTGACCTCAGGCGATGTTGTCCGCCCCACTGGCACCAAACACTTGCAGCTTAAGATTGCGTAATTGATCACGCAATTGCGCGGCTTTTTCAAACTCCAGATTTTTGGCATGTTCCAGCATTTGTTTTTCCAGGCGCTTCACTTCTTTACCCAATTGTTTTTCAGTTAATACTTCATAGGGCGCGCGTTCTTGCGCTACCTGCCGTACTTGCTGCGCTTCTTGCGGGTTATATACGCCATCAATCAGTTCGCGAATTTGTTTTTTGATACCGAGCGGGGTGATATTGTTTTTCTCATTGAAGGTTAATTGTTTGGTGCGGCGGCGTTCGGTTTCACCCATGGCGCGCTGCATGGAATCGGTAATGCGGTCGGCATAAAGAATAGCGGTGCCATTCAGATTACGCGCGGCGCGGCCAATAGTCTGGATCAAACTGCGTTCGGAACGCAAAAAACCTTCCTTGTCGGCATCCAGAATCGCCACCAGCGACACTTCCGGAATATCCAGCCCTTCGCGCAGCAAGTTGATCCCGATCAACACATCAAAGGTGCCCAGGCGCAAATCGCGCAAGATTTCGACCCGTTCCACGGTTTCGATATCGCTATGCAAATAACGTACCTTGATGGCGTGATCGGATAAATATTCCGTCAGTTGTTCGGCCATGCGTTTGGTCAGGGTGGTGACCAGCACCCGTTCATTCACCGCAATGCGCTTCTGGATTTCGCCCATCAAATGATCAACCTGATGGATCGCCGGGTGGACTTCCAGCACCGGATCGACCAGGCCGGTCGGCCGCACCAGTTGTTCCACTACCTGCGCGCTGTGCTCGGCTTCATACGCTGCCGGGGTGGCCGAGACAAAAATGGTCTGGCGCATCTTGCGTTCAAATTCATCAAAGCGCAGCGGCCGGTTGTCCAACGCCGAGGGCAGGCGGAAGCCATAATCGACCAGATTCACCTTGCGCGAACGGTCGCCGTTATACA
>JBDLSU010000404.1:0-3256 GCA_039799405.1 Pseudomonadota bacterium
GCGCTTCGCCCAACACACCAAATAGCAGACCAAACAAAGTCACTGCTGGAAAGAAGCGTCGTAGGTAATTCATGCACATGGCGATTCCTTATTTTTTGGAGTGGGTAGCAACGATCTGTTGCATCGACGCGTCAACTTGTTGCATATAGCGGGCATAGTAGAGTGCAATTGCGCCAGCAAAGAAGTATTGCGAAACCGCAAATACCATGCCGAGATTGAAATGGCCGAACAAAATCGTGGCAAACAGGCTTCGAAAATATGCCGCCCCGATCAGCAGCGCAAAATAGTAAGCCAGAAAGGCGAGCATCAAAATCCACAACACACGTGTCTTTTTCTTGCTGGCCAGAACAAATCCGGGATCGTTGGCGATGGTTTCATAATCAGAAAGGTTCATTTTTTTTCCGGAATCAAAAAAATTGGATGGCGTGGGCTTGCCATTGTTGAAATTGCTTCGCGAAAAATTCCGCTGGACAATCGATTGACTGTCACTATAACCAACTCGCCAGAAAAAAGACATCCGGTTTTTTGCAGCCGACCTTGCACAATTGCAATGAACGGTGGCAGCTAAGGCTGATTGTGAATTGGTATCTGGCTATTTGCTGCCATTCAGGTAGGGTTGATCGGAAATCAAAAGATTTTTTAGAAATTGTAAGGTTGCTTTGATACGGTTGGAAAATTCCAGGTCGTGATGCACACTGAGCCATAAATCGCGCCGCACTACTGCCTGATTTTCGAGTATCGGCCGCAACGTATCTTCTTTTTCCACTGCAAAGCGGGGTAACAGGGCCAACCCGGCCCCGGATGCCGCCGCTGCCATTTGCGCCAGCATGCTATTGGAATAAAAACTGATTTGTGGATTGACCACGATATCATCGAGCCAGCGCACTGCGTCAATTTGGATCAAATCATCGATATACGAGGTGAACTGGTGTTGTGCCAACTCCTGAATTGATTGCGGTTCACCATATTCAGCAAAATAGTTTTCGGCACCATACAGGTTGAGCGCAATTTGCCCCACTCGCTGGCAATGCAAATTACGCCCGCTAGGTTCAAAAAAACTGATAAATATCTCTGCTTCGCGCCGGTTAATATTCAGAATTTGCGCTGAAGTGACCAGTTCAAGCTTGATTTTTGGGTACTTTTTTAGAAAAGGCGTGAGCCGGCGTGACAGATACAAGGAGGCTATGCCTTCCATCATCGCAATTCGTACCGATCCGGCCGGTTCCTGATTGGTTCCACTCAAGGACTCACGCATTGCCAGTACCGCAGTTTCAACCGCATCCGCATTTTCCAGAATGCTGGAGGCCAGTTCGGTTGGCTTCAAACCTGTTCGATGTCTTTGAAATAATGAACCACCAAGACAAAGCTCCAGTTGTGCAACCCGGCGACATACTGTCGAATGATCAAGCTTGAGCCGTTTGGCTGCCTGTGACAGGGTTTCGGTGCGCATCACGGCCAGAAATATGCGCAAATCATCCCAATCCATGTCTTCCAGCGGTACTTTTTTTATACTCATAATGTCTCATTTCCGGTTGGCAGCAAAATTGCACAAGCGATTGCAATTTTATTTGGGCTAAAACTCTGGTTTGACTTTAGACTATACAATCAATTTACTCTAGTCGAGGTGATGTGTGAATACTCTGCCAAAAATTAAAGTCGCTGCGCTTCACGCCGCTTCCGTGTTTCTTGATAAGCAGGCAACAACAGAAAAAGCCATCAACCTCATTTCCGAAGCAGCCAGCCATGGTGCTGATCTGGTCGTGTTCCCGGAATCGTTCATTCCCGGCTTTCCGGTATGGGCGGCCTTGTGGGCACCGATTCATAACCACGACTTATTCACGCGCATGGTGCAAAACAGCTTGCTGGTACCTGGCCCGGAGCTCGCCATGATTGCGGCAGAAGCCAAGCAGCGCAAAGTATTCGTCTCGATTGGTTTCAGCGAAAAAAATCCGATGAGTGCCGGTTGTATCTGGAATTCAACATTGTTGATTGATGATAACGGGCAGGTCTTGAATCACCATCGAAAACTGGTGCCGACTTTTTATGAAAAGCTGATTTGGGCACCCGGTGACGGTGCCGGGCTGCGGGTTGCCGATACCCGGCTTGGGCGAATTGGTGGTTTGATCTGTGGCGAAAACACCAATCCGTTGGCACGCTATACGCTGATGACCCAGGGGGAACAAGTTCATATTTCAAATTACCCGCCGATCTGGCCTACCCGTGATCCAGGATCGGGCAGTAATTATGATAATGTTTCGGCCAATCGTACTCGTGCCGCTGCGCATTCATTTGAAGCCAAGGCTTTTAATATTGTTTGTGCCGGGTTTATGGACAAGGCGATGCGCGATTTTTTGGTTGATCGTGATCCGGCAATTGCTTCGATTGTGGATGGCACTTCGCAAGCTGCATCGATGTTTGTTGGCCCTGATGGAAGCCAGATTGGCGAGACCATTCAGCACGAGGAAGGCATCATTTATGCCGACTTTGATTTGAACCGCTGTATCGAACCCAAGCAATTTCAGGATGTGGTGGGTTACTACAATCGTTATGACGTGTTTGACTTGCACATCACGCGCAAGCGTAGCACCACGGCGATCTATCATGATGAAGGGCTGGCACCGCAGCCACAATTGCTCGATGGCATTGGAAGCCCGGAATAGTTGTTGTAAATTCGTCTGATTTCAAACAACGCAAAAAAATGCTTGCCAACGCGACTGTTTTTTTATACAGTTGCGTCTGTGCCCGCAATCTGGTTGCGGTGACGCTATAAAACGTATACCCAATAACCTGTCAGGGGTGGCCTTGCCCGTGGTTGCCACCCCTTGTTGAAAGAAGACGATGGACGATAAAAAATCTGCAATGGTTTCTGAAAAAGGCAAAGCCCTGGCGGCTGCCTTGGCCCAAATTGAAAAGCAATTTGGTAAGGGTTCGGTCATGCGTATGGACGCCAGTACCCCGGTGGAAGATGTTGCCGTGGTCTCGACTGGTTCGCTTGGTCTGGATATCGCGCTCGGCGTTGGCGGTTTGCCACGCGGCCGGGTGGTTGAAATCTACGGTCCGGAATCGTCTGGTAAAACCACGCTGACATTGCAAACCATCGCCCAGATGCAAAAGCTCGGCGGTACTTGCGCTTTCATCGATGCGGAACATGCGCTCGATGTGGGCTATGCCCAGAAGCTGGGTATCAATCTGTCTGAATTACTGATCTCGCAACCGGATACCGGTGAGCAGGCGCTGGAAATTACCGATGCGCTGG
>JBDLSU010000405.1:0-3690 GCA_039799405.1 Pseudomonadota bacterium
CCGGGAATCTTGATCAAGCGCCCGGCTTCTTGCAGCGTTACCGCCTGCGCCAGATCGGCCACCGCCATGCCCGACAAAATCGCCAGCGCGGTGCGTGCGCCCACCCCGGCGATCTTGATCAACTGACGAAACACCTTGCGCTCTTCCTGCTGGCCAAATCCATACAGCAAATGCGCATCTTCACGCACCGCCATATGGGTGTACAGGGTAACGCGTTCGCCCAGCGCGGGCAAATTGTAGAAAGTGGTCATCGACACATCCACCTCATAGCCTACGCCCTGGCAGTCGATTAATAACTGGGGTGGATTTTTTTCCAGCAACACGCCGGATAAGCGACCTATCATGAAAACCTCGTCGGGGCGAAAAGGCACTAGGATACCATGATCAAATTGCAAAGCGCGGGCAGCGCATTTTCAGATGCCGACCACAGGCTTGCCGATGAAAAATAATCCTTTCCAAGCGGCAAAATTTCCAGTATGATCCAGCAATCTGGCGCAATGCCAAACGCTTTTTTCGCTTGTGCCAAGGCAGCGTTTGATTGATTAGAAATTTTACCTAAAAGGACAAATTACATGACATTTTCATCTTCGATTGCCACCGTTTCAGTCGGCATCAGCATCGCCTTGTTGAGCAGCGCTTCGATGGCCGATACCGGGGTTTCGGCTTACGCCAGTATCGGAAATGTTCAATTTCAATTAATCGACCTCAATCTCAACGATGAAGTCTCGCCGCACCTGCATTTCATCGATGCCAATACCACCAGTTTTGCACAGTTGCAAAATGGATTTAACAGCAATTCGTCGCCTGTCACCAAGAACATCGACAGCAACAACTACGACCCATTGCAAACCAACGTCAGCAGCAGTCAGTCGCAATCATTTTCCGGTTCCACTGGCGCTTTCTTCAGCGATGTCAGTTCCAAGGGTTACCAGCAAAGCGACGGCTTCTTTTCCGGCTATCAATTTGCCAACCGCAATTTCTCGCTCAGCGCCAACACCGCCATCGTCATCACCGGCGCTATCTCGGGCGGCACCATCAGCGCCCAACCGCTTGACTTCAACCATACTGCTTCCAGCCTGGCCTCGCTCACCCTGAGCCAGAATATTCCGCTCGATCCGGATGGTGCCGCCACCGTCGGTATCCAACGCGACTGGACTTCGCCTTTTGGCAATACCCCGTCGTTTGAAACTTTCTCGTTGCAGTTTGTCAATAACAGCAGCCAGTCGGTGGAAGTCAATTATTTTGCCAACGTCAGCGCCAGCGGTCTGGTGCAAACCACCCCGGCGGTGCCAGAACCGGAAACGTATGCCATGATGTTAAGCGGCCTGGGCATGCTGGCCTTTCTGGCAAGGCGCAAAGCACGCAACGCGGTAAAGTAAGTCAGCCCTGACTTATAACATCATCGGCGCTATAATACCCGGCACAAGCAGGGCCATGGTGGCCCTGCCAAGCTGAAAGAGAACCCATCATGCGCCTGATTCTTGCCATCTTTTTGCCCTGGCTGCAATTTTTCACCATCGGCCGCCCGTTTGCCGGCATCATTTGCCTGATCCTGCAACTAACCATTCTGGGCTGGATTCCCGCCGCGATCTGGTCAGCCTATGCACTAAGCCAGTACCACACCGACAAGAAAATCGAAGAAGCGCTGGGGCACCAGCGACGCTAAATAGCGCAACCGTGCGCGCAATTATTTGGCCGCCACCAGGCGGCCGCGCAGCATTTTGAAACCTTGTCCGCTGCCGCCCATCATGGCCAGGCCATCGACACTATTGGCATGACAAATCGCCACCCCCAGCGCATCAGCGGCATCGGTGCCGGGTAAGCCCGGCAATTGCAACAGGCGTTGCACCATGTGTTGCACTTGCTCCTTATGCGCCTTGCCATGCCCCACTACCGCTTGCTTGACTTGCAGCGCGGTATATTCCGCCACCATTAAATCCGCCGCAACCAAGCCGCAAATCGCCGCACCACGGGCTTGCCCCAACAGCAGGGTCGATTGCGGATTGACATTCACGAACACGATTTCCACCGCCGCCACCGATGGCTGATAGGTGGCAACGATCTGGCCCACGCCTTGCAAAATGGTTTTCAGGCGCTGCGGCAAGGCCAGTTCGGCCTCGGTTTTGATGGTGCCCGAGGCGATATAACTGAGCTTGTTGCCGTGTTTTTCGATCACGCCAAACCCGGTGGTACGCAAGCCGGGATCAATGCCGAGAATTCGCATGCGAAGGCAACCGGTACGGGTTTGGCGAAAGTGGAAAGCGGATTAATGACGGAAATGACGGGTGCCGGTGTACAGCATCACCACACCGCGCTCATCGGCCGCATCAATCACTTCCTGATCGCGCATCGAACCACCCGGCTGCACCACGCAGGTAGCACCAGCATCGACCACCACGTCCAGTCCGTCACGGAACGGGAAGAAGGCGTCCGACGCCACTGCCGAACCGGCCAGGCTCAGACCCGCGTTTTGCGCCTTGATCGAGGCGATGCGGGCTGAATCGATGCGGCTCATTTGCCCGGCACCCACGCCCAGCGTCATGCCATTGCCGCAGAACACGATGGCATTCGATTTGACAAACTTGGCGACCTTCCAGGCAAACATCAAATCCGCCAATTGCTGCGGCGTTGGCTGCAACTTGGTCACCACGCGCAACTGGTCCTGCGTCACGTTTTTGGCATCCGGCCCCTGCACCAGCAAACCACCGCCCACCCGCTTCACATCATAGCCATTTACGCCATCACCCAGCGGCACTTGCAGCAGGCGCACATTTTGTTTGGCGGCAAAAATTTCACGCGCTTCGGCACTAAAGCCTGGTGCCAGAATCACTTCGACAAATTGCTTTGCCACCGCTTTGGCAGCAGCACCATCGAGTTCCACATTGAAGGCGATAATGCCACCGAAAGCTGAAGTTGGATCGGTTTGCAGCGCCTTGCTATACGCTTCCAGTGCATCCGCGCCCACGGCCACGCCGCAAGGATTGGCATGTTTGACGATCACGCACGCGGCGGCACTGGCGACACCATCGCCGGTGCCCCCGCCGGTGCCCGCGCCGGTGCCCCCGCCACCAAAGGTTTTCACGCATTCCCAGGCCGCATCGCTATCGGCGATATTGTTGTACGACAGTTCCTTGCCCTGCAACTGGCTGTAATGCGCCAGGCTGCCTGCCACCGGGGCCAGGTCTTTATAAAACGCCGCGCTTTGATGCGGGTTTTCACCATAGCGCATGGTTTGCACCCGGGTAAAGTGCAGATTCAGTGTATCGGGATATTCGCTGCGGGTAGCGTGGGCCTTGTCTTCACCCAGGCTGGACAGATAATTGGCAATCGCGCCATCATACTGCGCGGTATGGGCATACACTTTTTTGGCGAGGTCAAAGCGGGTGGCGTAGCTGACCGCACCAGCGTTATTGTCGGCCTGCATTTCGGTCAGCACGCGGCTATAGTCTTGCGGATCGCAAATCACCACCACGTCTTTATGATTTTTAGCTGAAGAGCGCAACATGGCCGGGCCGCCGATATCGATGTTTTCAATCGCATCTTCCAGCGAGCATTCGGCCTTGGCTACGGTTTGCTGGAACGGGTACAAATTCACCACCACCATATCAATCGTCGGAATCTGATGCTGTTCCAGCGCCGCCATATGCGCCGGAAAATCGCGCCGCGCCAAAATCCCGCCATGCACTTTCG
>JBDLSU010000406.1:0-2612 GCA_039799405.1 Pseudomonadota bacterium
CGTTCAGTATGCCCGTTTGATGTCCCTCATTCTTGAGCGGCTTGCGAAGAACGATGCAGCGTGCCGTCAGGTTACGGAGCTGGTGCATCGTTTCTCCGGCCAGTTCTGAAACACCGGAGCGCGTCATGTCACATCTTCGCCGCATCAAGTCAGACTGCGTCATCATCGCCATGCAGGAAAAGATGCCGCTTTGGGCTGAGGCTGTCGGGGGCCCCCTTTCTGTCTCTCCAGCGCTCGTGGAGCACCTGCTAAACTTCGGCGAGCAGTTGGATCCCGATGCCAGACCAACCTCCATGATGGTGGCATGCTTGCGCCAGGTCGGAAAAGTTCTGAGCGCAAATGCCGGATTGGGTCGCGCCGGCATCGGAAGGGCCGAACTCATAGGCGTTTCCCTGACCGTATCCGGTGAGACCAGCGATTTTTTCTTAGGGGTGCGGGCCGATGAGGAGGCGCTGCACTTGTTTGCGCCGATAGACTTGGAGGACCCATGGGCCCTGCACTAAAAGACGATATCACAACCCGTGCATTGCATGGCTACCTAAACTTCAAGTCGGTCATGACGGATGCCCCGCCGGCAACGCAGAGTCGAATGGCGCATGCGATGTGGCAATGGATGAAAGTCGCAGGCATTAATGCACCCCCGCCAAAGGGCGAACCGTTGGAGTATCTCGCTGAGCACGAGAAGATTTTTTGGAGGATGGTGCCGAGCGGTAGAATGGAACTGTTCGCCTCAGTGTGCTCGCATCTATTGGCAAAGTTTTCCAATGAGCGGTTGCTTGATTATCTGCGTGAGTCACGTCTCGCGGAGAAGAATCGCGAACTGGCCGGGCACCTCCTTTTTGAAGCGGTCTATTACGGGTCCATGACCCAAGCTGAAGCCGATCTGGTTATTGAAGCCTACGATGGGGTTGAGTTACCTCAGGCGGATCCAGTATCAAAATCAAACGGACAGGATCGTGTGCTTACCCAAAGCCAACGTGTCGCATTCGACCGAGTATTCTCTCTGGCGGAGCTGTATTACGAAAAAGAATACGAATCATTGCCCTTAAAACCAAAGTGTTTCGCTCTGGTGGCGGGTCCCACCGGGGCCGGAAAATCCGCTATCGCCAAACACCTCGCGCTGCAGTTGAAAGCACACTTTCTTCATCTCTCTTTTGGTGGGTGGATGCCTCAAGGCGTGTCCAAAGATTATCAGCCTACCCCCTACAAAATTCTGGAAGCTGCCGCCGAGCACGAGCGGGTGCTGGTATTCATTGATGAGTGCGACAAACTCTCCTCGGGAACTTCAAATTCCGAATGGGCCCGCAGCGTCATGGCCGACATCTACTTGCTGCTCGACGGGGCGTGGCCCATCGAGGCCTACCGTCGTCACAGCAAGGTCGAGGAAGCCGTCGCAGATCCTAAAACCGACAACATCTACATCTTGGCCGCAGGAACCTGGCAGTCAGTGACGTCCGCCCCCAAAAACCGCATCGGCTTCGGTGGTTTAGGCTCCGAAACCTCTGTCGAGACACGGATCAGAGAACTCCAGGCGATACCCACCGAGCTTCTAGCCAGATTTCACCAGGATATCATTATGCTAAATTATCCCACGAAGGAAGAGATTCCCGGGCTCTTGGATGCATATGGACTCACAAAACTTGCAGCTCAAGCCGGTGAGAAAATCGATCCTGCCGGCATCGATTTCAGCAAAGGCGGAATGCGGGTTTTTGAAGCAATGGCATCGAATCTTTTGCTCAAAAAACGCGCCCGCAAAAAGGAGGTGATTTTCCATGCCTGAAGATCATCACGAGCCATGGGAACTAGATGCGGAAGCTCAAGCGCGCGGGCGATGGAAAAGCCTGCTAATCAGTTTGAAAGCTGCACTGAGTCCAAAAAAACGCGACGTGCTAACACTGTGCGTCGCAATTGAACATGAACTCGGGTTGCGGCCGGTTGTGACCGCCTCTTCTACAATGCCAAGGTTCCCCGATGAGATAATTAAGCTTCTGGCCGACTACAATAATCACCATGCCAACCGGATTGGCTGCTTTGTCTTTGGTTTAGAACGCGCACTCGCATGCGTTCCGTGCGTGTGGCTTTCATACGTAGGAAGAGTAGGTCGCGCTAATTTTGACCCTGTCGAGCTGGGTGCATGCGCCGGAATATGTAGGCGCTTCGCCGATACACCAGAAGAACACCGACAGATCACGGGGATTATACACTGGGTTTTGCAGTGCATGCTCGGTCAATACCCGATTCCGGAGTTCCGTGAACACCCACAGCGGGGTGATTCCACTCTGACTGTGAGTATCACTCAAAAGATAGAAGCTATCCAATTAAATTGGAAAAAACTCGGGCTACGTCCCGTAGTGAATTCAGACACGGTTCTCCGATGGACCGACACCGAAAATTGGGTCGCGTGGGTCCGACTTGCGGACATGCGCACGGGGAAAATCACAAAACAGTCCTGCCTCAAGCTGAAATCCTCGGGGCAGTTTCAGTTAATCAGACTTTAGCTGCCTTAGAGATTAAATCCTAAATCACATCCTATTCTTTTTTTCCTGCGCCGGCCAGGGTAGTAGAAGGAGTCTTTTCATATGGTCGAGGCGGCTAGTCTTTCGGGCGCGGGG
>JBDLSU010000407.1:0-4458 GCA_039799405.1 Pseudomonadota bacterium
AAACCCTCCATCGACCACAATGTCTTGCCCGGTCAAATAACGGTTACGCGGCGAGCATAAAAATGAGGCTACTTCTGCAATATCCTGCGGTGTGCCGAGTCGGCGCAATGGAATTGCAGAAACAAAACGCGCAATAGTTTTTTCATCATTATTGGTGTAAGTCATTTTGGTTCCGACATAACCCGGCGAAAGTGCATTAACCAATACACCATATTCAGCCAACTCTATAGCGAGGGTCTTCACGGCACCATTCAAACTATGTTTGGACATCACATAGGGCAACCGCCCACGCCGCCCTAAAAAACCATACAGCGACGAAATCACCAATATCTTGCCTTGCTGGCATTGCTGCCAATGAGGCAAACAATGCCGGGCAACTTGCAAAAAGCCAAACAGATTCACTTCCATGGCTTGCCGGATTTCCGAATCGCTCAGATTTTCAAAAGTTTTCGGCGTATTCAACCCACCAGAGTGCACCAAAACATCAAAACCATGGCTTTGCGCAGCAAAAAAGGTGGCAATTTGATCAGTACTGGTCAAATCAAAGTCCTCACGGCCAACCGCCACCACTTGAAATCCATCCAATTCAAGCTGCAGGGATATTGCCGAACCAATATCCCCTTTTCCACCAAGAACCAGAGCGCGTTTTATCATAATTAAATCCCGCGATTCAGGATCAAATCTTTCAAGCTGCCTTCTTCGCTATACGGACCATCCACATGGTTGATGCTTAATGCCTGATCAGCGCTTATTTTGGTCGTCAATTTTGCCCCGTTGATTACCTCACGGCATGATAATTGTCCCTTTAACAGCGGAATTGCCAAATAAAAATCATTCTCCAGGCTTTCTTTTGAAAACACATAACCCGGCTCCAAATCACGCTTGGCGTAAATGCCACGAACCAATGCATTTAAATATTCGATTTCTTTCTTCGAGATGACTCGTTTCGATAAACTGCGACCACCACACATTTCGGCTGCTTTTTTGCATGCTTTATACCAGACATCACAGTTCTGAGGCAGTGAGCAATAAGACGATACGGCCACCGATTCATATTCGATATCGATATGGCGCTCCCACGAACGCACGCCTTTACCATATGAAATCAACATTGAAGAATACCAGTCGTGATACTCATGGGTAGAAAGACCAATCACGTGATTTGGATAACGAGCCCGCAAGTAATCAATCTGATCCAGTTCCAATTCACTATCTTCAGAAGGATACAAGGAAACACAATGATTAATAGCCAGAGGAATATCGCGTTTTTCATAAAAATGCACCAAATCATCCAAATCTTTCTCCGATGCACCACCGGTAGAAACGATTGTTGGGCGACGTGTGGATGCAATTTTCTCGATTAAAACCCAATCGTTCATATCCGAACTGGCAATTTTAATAATTGGCATGTCGAAGTCAACACACAAATCCACCGACGCCTCATCAAATGGCGTTGCCATGGGAATGCAACCCAAATGCCGGATTTCATCAACCATACGAGAAAACTCAGCTTTCGAAAGCTTGGTGTCTTCAGTCTTTTTAATATACCGATGATTGGTATTGCCTTTGAATTCAGGATGAATAAATTCATCCACATCTCTGAATTGCAATTTAATAGCGGCTTTAATATTATTGAAACGCACTACCCGGGCGTGATCATTGATGATCTTCAAGCCGCGTTCCAATTTACCCAAATGGTTATTGGCAAGTTCGAGAACAAACAGATTTTCGAATAAATCCCGATCCTTTTGTGAAATCATGCTCATTTTAATCTCTTTCAATAAATAATATAAAAAATTTTCAGAAAATGTCGGCTTTGACTCTATCTTATCTGATGAAAATTAAAATCCGACACCAAAAAATTCTTCGAGCTTGGTGGCCGAAAAATCAAGCATTTCATGCGTCAATCCAGGGAATACACCGAGCCAGAACGTATCGTTCATTACACGATCAGTATTTTCCAATCCGCCTGAAATACGATAGTTACGGCCTGCCATATAAGGTTGACGGGTCAAATTTCCGGCAAACAGCAAACGGGTCCCTATTTTATGTTGATCCAGATAGGTGAGTAATTCGACCCGATCCACATTCGCTTCCGCTTTCAGGGTAAGTGGAAAACCAAACCACGATGGCGCAGAATGTTCCGTGGCAACCGGCAAAATTAAAAAATCCGCACAGCTTTGCAAGCGTTTTTTAAGATAGTCAAAGTTATCTTTACGTGCCTGAATGAAACCACTCGCACGCGCAATTTGCGCCAGCCCACAAGCGGCCTGCATATCCGTAATTTTCAGATTATAACCAAGGTGAGAATAAGTATATTTGTGATCATAGCCTTGCGGCAAAGAACCAAGTTTCCAGCAAAACCGCTTGCCGCAGGTATTATCTTTCCCCGGTGCGCAATAACAGTCCCTTCCCCAGTCGCGGAATGATTCAGCAATTGCCTTTAACTCCGGATTGTTGGTAAACACAGCTCCCCCCTCACCCATCGTAATATGGTGAGCAGGATAAAAGCTCATAGTACCAATATCACCAAAAGTACCCACCATTTGGCCTTTGTAGGTTGAACCAAGTGCGTCGCAGCAGTCTTCAATCAACCACAAATTATACTTTTTACAAATAGCAACAATTACATCAAGGTTATACGGATTTCCCAAAGTATGAGCCAACATGATCGCCCGTGTTTTATCACTGATTGCGGCCTCGATTTTGCTCACATCGATATTGTAGGTACCCAATTCAACATCGACAAAAACTGGAATTGCACCAAATTGCAAAATAGGATTAACAGTCGTCGGAAAGCCCGCTGCAACGCCGATCACTTCATCACCCGGTTTAATGGCACGAGCCCCCAGTTTTGGTGAGGTCAAGGTATTAAAAGCAACCAGATTGGCAGACGAACCGGAATTAACGGTAATCAAGTGTTTCACGCCAATAAATTCTGCCAGCTTTGCTTCAAATTGGTCATTAAATCTCCCGGTAGTGAGCCAGGCATCCAGCGATGCCTCGACCATCAGCGCCATTTCAGGTGCGCCAACCACTTTCCCGGCGGGGGGAATTACGGTAGTTCCTGGCTCGAACGGGCGTGGGACACTCGCCAATGCACCATACTCTGCCACCAAGGCAAGAATTTGCTCTCTTATCTGATCTTTTGTCTGTTGTTTGCTCATGCTTGGTACACCTTCATTTGATTTAATGGTTCATTTCAGTTTGCTCGTATTGCTCAATCTGATCCAGAGTAAAAGCGTGCATATCTGCCCCTGCAATATGGGCTTTATGCCAGGAGACGATCATTTCAATGGTCCTGGACAAAGGCCAGCGCGGTTGCCAGCTTAATTGACTCCGTGCCTTTGAGCAGTCAAGCTTAAGGTAGTTTGCTTCGTGTAGCCGGGATTCGCCATCAAGAACCCAACTGGCACCATCACCCCATAAATTACACAAATGATTAACAATCCATTCGACTGGGCGCGCATCGGATTCAGTGGGGCCAAAATTAAATCCCTCCGCAAATGAAGGGCCGAGATTGAACATGGATTCAGCCAGACTAAGATAGCCCGACAATGGTTCCAACACATGTTGCCATGGGCGAATTGCACCAGGATTGCGGATCAATACAGGCTCATTACAGGTAATTGCACGCATCATGTCTGGAATCAGGCGATCTTTCGCCCAATCTCCGCCCCCGATCACGTTTCCCGCACGAGCCGAAGCGAGTACAACGCCATGTCTGGAAAAATCATTGGGATTAAAAAAGGAATTGCGATAAGCTGCGGTTACGAGTTCAGCGCATGCCTTGCTATTGCTATAAGGGTCATACCCGCCAAAAGCCTCATTCTCACGATATGACCAAATCCATTCACGATTCTCATAACATTTATCGCTCGTGACATTAAGCACCACTTTTACGCCGGGGCATGCACGCACTGCTTCAAATAGATTCACCACGCCCATCACATTCACAGCATAGGTTTCTACCGGATTTGCATACGAATAGCGCACTAATGCCTGTGCAGCCATGTGAATCACAATTTCCGGATTAGCCTGTTGCATTGCACGAGTCAAGCTATCTGCATCACGGACATCACCGATGATCGAGTGCATGCTTGCAGCGACATTAGCGATCTCAAACAGGTTAGGCTCGCTTGGGGCAGGCAAAGCATAGGCTGTGACATGGGCACCCATTTTTTGTAACCAAAGACATAACCACCCACCTTTGAAGCCTGTATGACCAGTCAGAAAGACACGCTTTGCGCGCCAAAAATCAGCGTTCATGCCCAAGTCTTCCAAGGTGCATTGCCACGTTGCCACAGTTCCTCAAGCAGAAATTTATCCCGCAAAGTATCCATTGGCTGCCAAAATCCATCATGCAAAAATGCGTCGATCTGCCCGTCTTGTGCAAGACGCTCCATCGGCTCCTTTTCCCACAACGTCGTATCGTCCGGGATGTAATCGATCACTTTA
>JBDLSU010000408.1:0-4994 GCA_039799405.1 Pseudomonadota bacterium
CTGTCGGCAAGCTGGTCGGCCTGAATCTGACACAGCACTTGCGCACTGGTGAGCGCGATCGCGTTGACGGTATAGACCACAACATTATTCACGCTGGCGCTGGTAATAGTACATACCGCAGGCGTGTTGGACTTGATCGTCACCGGAGTTGCAGGGTTGCTGCTGCTTGCCGCGATGGTAGCGGAACCGCCCACCACCAGACTTGGCAAGGGGCCGACAAAGTTCAGCGTTGGTGTACCCACAATCAACTGCGACAGGTTGCTGCTGGTCGAGGCACGGTTAAAGCTATCGCCGTTATAGGTGGCCTTGATCTGGTGCGTACCCGCCGACAAACCATTGGCGCTACAGGTGGGGGTGGCCACATTAACCGTACAGATGGCAGTTAATGCATTGTCGACATAGAAGGAAATGGTGCCGACAGGTGCCGGGCCAGCCACTAACGGGGTCACGGTTGCGGTCAAGACCGGGTTGCTGGCCGGATTGCCCGAGGTGCTGATGGTGGTGGTGGTTTCGGTCGTGATCGTCAGATTTTGCGTTACCGATGTGGCCGGGGCAAAATCGCCGTCACCTGCTTGCGATGCGGTGATGGCACAGTTGCCGGGCTTGGTAAAGCTGACTGCGGTATTGGCAGCGTTAATCACGCAATTATTCGCCGGTGTTGCGTTGGTCACGGCAAAACTGAGTGGCAAGCCTGAACTTGCAGTGGCAACCGGTGCCCCCAGACCGATCGAGCCAGCACTCACCGGGGTGACCGGTAAAGCAGAAAAACTGATGCTCTGTGCCGCGCGGTTGACGGATATTGTCATGGTCTTTTGCACGGCAGCGCCGAAGCCATTGCCACCGATCTGATTGGCGGCAACCACGCAGACCGGCGTTGCTGCCCTGGCAGTGACGCTGTAGGTAGTGACATTGTTGAGGATCGAGCTGGTGACCAGACATGCAGTGGGGGTCAGGGAGCTGATCGTGACCGGCGTAACCGCGTTGGTACTGGTAGCAGCAACGACGGCGACACTGCCAATATTCAGGGGGCCGACCTGATTGGTAAAGCTGATGGTTGGAACCGGCAGGATGGTTTGCGACAGCGGCAAGCTTTGCGATGGCTGATTATTGCTATCACCAAGGTAATTCACCACAATGCTGCGCGTTCCTGGCGGTAAAGCACTGGTATTGCAAGTTGCGGTGGCATTATTGAGCAGCGAGACTGCATTACAAGCCGCAATGGGCTGGCCATCCGACAGGAAGCTGACAGTGCCCGATGGGGTATAGCCAGGCACAGCAGAAACCACGGTAGCATTCAATGTCACACTGGTTGCCGGATTGGCCGAGCTGCTGACGGTGGTGGTGGTCTGGCCCGGGCCGGTTACCGTCAGCACCTGTTGCGCACTGGCCGGCGCATACGTGCTGTCGCCAGCCTGACTGGCCTTGACGGTGCAACTGCCGGGATTGGATAAAATCAGGGTGGTGCCGGAAACTGAACACACATTGGCTGGCAGTGCCGAGAAGGTAACCGGATAGCCAGCACCAAGGCTGGAACTGGCAGCAAGCGGTAAGGTGTGGTTGGTTACTGCTGCGCCAAGTGCCGGGAAGTTAATGGTTTGAGGCTGTAAGCTGACGTTGATTGAAAACTCATTTTCTGATATTGCGTAATCAGCACCAAGAGGATTTGAATTGTAGGTGGCACGAATTCTACACGCGCCGCTGACAAGCCCTTTCACCGTAAAATTTTTGGTGCTGCCAAGTATCGCACAAATGTCCGGTGTGGTAGAAACCACGCTCACCAGATTCGATGCATTGGCTATCGGCGTTAAATCTTGTGCCGCACCGGATTTATATGAGACCACAGTTTGTAATATTGCGGTTACAGCGTTGATTGTTATATCGGTTGGTAAGTTAGGGATGGTGATTTCTGTTTTCGCCCCCTTGATTGCGATCACACTGGATGTGGTGCCGTTATTGGTAACCGGTACAAAGGTAACCGGACTTGCTGCATAAAATGCATTTCCCGCTTGTTGCGCAACGATGGTGCAAGGGCCGTAGTGGTTTAATGAAACGGTCGCAATATTGGTGATCGGATCGACCGTGAAAGTACAGTAATTTCTGTAGTCGATTCCAATCGAGGATTGAAAATAACCCCAGGTTGGCTTGATAAATGAGCCAGCATAGTTCACTTTTAACTGAACCACCTGGCCGACCACAAATGGGCCGTTTATAGGGGCAATAGTAATCGTTTGGGGCGTCAGCGTTTGTGCCGATGTCATGCTCCCGGCCACCGACAAGCTCAAGTAAAGTAAAACCTTGGTCACCAAGTTTGAGTGCCTTGCAATTCTGTTACTCATACTTTTTCCTTCTATGTTTTTTGTAAAGAAATACCATTTCCGCCGGACTGGTGCCGACGGAAATGGTAATACGGCAGGGAAAATGGCACACCCCAATTGACCATTCGCATTGAGGTGCCACTAATCCAGATGGTCCTTTAGTTTAACGATTGGCGTAGCCTCAGCAGGTCGTCGTTATTCAATATAAATGGACGTACCCAGGCAGGCCGTGCCAAAACCACCAGGCTGGGTATAAACAATACGGACAGTTGAGGAGGACAATTTTGCTGCCAGTGCCACACTTAAAACTGCCTTACGGTCTTCAATTGAGGTTCCCGAAAAATACACGCCGCTATATAAGCAACCAGCGGTATTGGTGGTCATGCCAAGATAAACCACCGTGCCATTGTTTTCAATGCCAACGAAATTGAGGGTGGCTTTTTCAATCGTTTCAAAAGTGGCTGCTGATGCAGACGTTAATGCCGAGAAAGAAAGCGCGCCAAGTGCAAGCGATAAAAGTAATTTTTTCATTTGAATATTCTTTTTAAATAAAGGGAGATTGCATTGCTTTTATGAAAAGTGGCAACGATCACCAGATGCGGCTATTCATGGGAACCATGGCACTGTCGTCAAGTGAAAATCAGAATGTGAACGAAGCCGGTGAAGGATACGTTTCTCCCAATAGGGCTACGGATGGGAAGATACGAGAGTGGTGCAATTTGATTCGCAACCCGCAACATTAACTGAATCTTTGATCGGCTCAGTCGATGTCGATATTAAGGAATCATTTGCGGGTCGGGCAATGTCAGCTTGGGCGATATTGGCAGTGCAAACGGTGAGCAATAAAACAGAAAACCATTTCGAGATAGGCATAAGAATTCCTAAAAAGAATGAAGCAAGATTGCAGATGATGATTCTATTTTTTGACGCACTCAACCCGTCTTGACATCACCACGAAAGCGAGCAGACTGAATTGCCGGAACTCATTCTATTTGGAAAGTTTTGCACTGTCAACCATTCATTGGTGGCTTTTTGTGATCAAATATGGGCATTATTTGAAAATTGTTTATTCTGTTTAATTCACTAGTTAAATTTATGGAAGTTATATAATGAAAATTTTTGCTATTTATTGTTATTTAAAAACTCTGTTGTCAATATTGCCTGCATGACTCTTTTCCCCAAAATCTTATTGATTTTTCTATCGCAACGTGCTGAATCAACAATTGTCACGGGTGAGGGCCGGGAGTGATACGCGGATATCGCAATCTGTACCAGGGCCTGGTTCAGGGGGGCGAACAGCGGTGGTATGCGGTTCACCATGTTGATCAAAAAAGCGCGGCCAGGTACGTCCTGACACGCGCTGGCAAGTTTTTGCGCTACCCGAATCCGGTAGTTCAACAAGGGTATCAACTGTTTTGAAGCAACTTTTTCTTCACGGCCAGACTGCGTTTGGCCATAGCGGCCTTGTGCAGTGCCAATTCTGCCCCCCACTTTGCAATGCGGGTGCTGGTTTTTTGTATCGCTTCCAATTGAAATGCGCTTACCAATTGCGCCAGCTTGCTGGCCTGGTTTTCTGGCTTGGTGCCAATGAATTCAGCAGCAAGTCTTTGGCCGCAGTTTTGTCGCCTGCGGCAACCAAGCCCAGATAGCTTCGCTCATGCCCGGCATAAATCGATTGCGTATCCATTAGGCTCTGCAGGAATGCCTTGCCTTTGACCGATACCACGCTTTTGCTCAGCCCCGCCAATATTTTGGCCTGACTATTATTGTCTGCTTGCACTTTGCTGATCTCTTGCTTGATAGCCGACTCGTCCGATGGCAAGACGGGTGCCAACTTTCATTTTTGACAGAGTGTTCAGGATATTCCTTTGCGTAGATAGTTGACCGTAATGGATCGGGCAAGGCGCTTCGATACCGCAGTAATATTTTTTGTTACCAATGGAAATGGTTTTCAGGTCGTATCAAGTTTCAGTTGGAGATTCTGAGTGGCACCCTGAGATCGAAATCCGCGAGCAATTTGCCGATGTCGATCAGCGGCAGCATGCGGTCGGAAAGCTTGCCCATGCCGATCAAAAATACGCTGTCAAAGGCCATGCCGCTGCTTGCGGTCGGTTTGAGCTGGCCCGGGGCGAATGTCATCACTTCCAGCACACTGTCCACCACAATGCCCAGCAAACGCTTGCCCAGGTTGAGAATAATCACCTTGGTAAAACCGTTATACACCGGCAGGCCGAGTTTGAATTTGATGCGCATGTCGATAACCGGTACCACCAGGCCGCGTAAATTGATCACCCCTTTTAAGTAAGATGGCGTATTGGCCAGGCCGGTAATGGCACCATAGCCGCGCAGTTCTTGCACGGTGCTAATTTCGATGCCATAACCTTCACCACCCAGGGTAAAGGAAAGAATATCGAGTGGTTGAGAAAAAGATTGCATGACAAACTCCGAAAAAGCCAAGGCCAAGCTACCGGCACGAAAAAATCGTGGAACGGAACCGGTTTGAAATACTGGCCTGGGGCAGAATTTGCGGCAGAAGGGGCGCGGGAAAGAGGGGTGGCAGCAGAGGGGCGACCGTAGTTGCGGCGGTATTGCAGGCCAAAGTGCATGCTCTGGACTTTGGCAAATGCCGCACACAGCTTAAAGGCGACAGCAAAGCATGAATTGTACAGGATGGATTTC
>JBDLSU010000409.1:0-3535 GCA_039799405.1 Pseudomonadota bacterium
AACTGCTACCGTCTTTGCCAACAAATGCACCATCAACCCGCTTGGCCGTACCCTGGGCCACCACTTCCCGGATGGCACTGGCAACGGCTTGCGCTACTTCCGGTGCCAGTACTCGCTCGCCCGCGACCCGGGTGCGCTGCAAGCGGGTTTCATACGGGGTAGCGGCAGCAAAATGTAATGACTGGATTTTATGTACCGGCTTGCGCACGCCCTGGTTGATGATAATGCCCATCATTTCGGCCAGGGCGGCGGGCCGGTCGGCCGATGCGCCCAGCGCGGTGGCATACGATGGCACCAGCGAGTCGAAGGGGTAGCCCATGCGCTTCCATTGACGATGAATTTCCAGAAAACCCTCTACTTCCAGCAGGCCCACTATGCGCTTGTCCTGCGCATGCTTGCGGTGAGTCTGGAACAGCCAGGTATACACGTGCTGGCGCTCGGCAGCACTGGCTTGCACCACTTGCGCCAGCGTGGCTTGCGGATGGTTGCGCAAATAGCCGACCAGCCATAATTCGAGCGGATGGACATGGGCCAGGTAGCCACGGTCAGCCAGACTCATGGTTTCCGGCGCAAATTGCACATACAGTTTTGCCAGAGTATCGACACTGACTTCATTTTGCGAGGCCAGATTGTCGCGGATAAAGTTATCGAACTGCGCGAGCGTGCCATCGGGGTAAATGGTGCGAAAAATACTGGTCAGGCGGGCCGGGGTCGGACGGATCGATTGCAATAAAATGGTTTTGGCCTGGTCGAAATCCTTGCCTTTGTATTTGGCATAAAAGCGGTTGATGAAGGCGCGCCCTTCGCGGTCTGCAAAGCGGCTCAGGTATTGCGCCCGGCGCGGATCATCGGCATTTTGCAGCAAACTGGCCGATGAACCGGGGGTCTGGAACATATAGTAATGCACCACATCGCGCAGCAAGCGCACAAATACCAGATTGACCGAATTGCGCAAGCCTTCGCGCAACGTCATGTAGCGGCCATCATCACTTTTATTGAAGTTGCCAAAATAATGCATGCCGCCACCGGTAAAAAAGCCCTCCCCGCTGCTGGAGGAATATTTGCGCTCCAGCGCCGCGTCCAGCATCTGGCGCAAGCCGGGTTGCGGATTTTTGCGCACGTAATCGATCACCCAGCGCGACAACACATCTTTCGGATCCAGCACCACCTGGGCCAGTTGTTCTTCTTCCAGTGCGCCATAGCGGCCATGCAGGGTGGCAATTACATCCAGATAGGTGATCAGGGTGCGCAGTTTGGCGGTGGAACCCAGATCGAGCTTGGCACCATCGTTAATATCGAGTGGTTGGTCGTAGTTATCGGTCTGGATGCGTAAATAATTGGCATGTTCGCCGCGCTCCAGCAGGGTCACGCTATACACTACCTGGGACGGATCGCCATTGCCGAGCATGCCCTTGCCTTGCAATCCGGCTGCCTTGGCGCTGTCGGCCTGGCGCAGATCGCGCAACACCTGCCCTACTGCTGCCTGGGCTTGCGCGTCGAGCGTGCTTTGCAGGCTTAAGTCGAGCCGGTCCAGATTGTAGAGGCGGTTATCGCCCAACAGGTTGGCCAGATGGGTGCGCACTGCGGTTGAGGCTTTGCGCGTGACAAAGGAACTGGAGGCGGCATTGCGTACCAGATTCGGCTGGATCTGCAATTTTTGCGCCAGCGCGGCATCACGCAATGTCGGCTGAATCAACTGCATTTTAGCCAGCAAGCGCAAATGGGCATTGGTCAGCGCTTCCAGGTCACTGTCCGGATCGGCCAGATAATACGAAGGACGGCGCTGCGCAATAAACAGGCTCAGGGTTTGCTTGTAGGCCAGCGCCATTTGCGGGCTGACGGTTTTTTCCTGCAACAGGCGCGACACTTCGGTGAAATCGCGGCCATACCAGACCCACAAACCATCGCCTATGCCATTGACTTCGCCAAAACCGGGTTTGGCCGAGAGCGGCACGGTATTGACGTAATCCAGCACAATGCGACGCCGAGCCAGGGTGGTATCTTCGCTGTCCTGATAGGCGCGTAAGGCGGCGGAGACCATTTGCCGCAGTTTGTCACGGGTGCTACTGGTACGGCCTTCGGGAGAATGGCGGTATTTTTCGATCTGGGTTGCCAGGGTACTGCCACCGGCACTGCGTTTTTCGGGTTGCAAGGTGCGCCGCAATTGTTCCAGCACGGCTTTGCCAAAACGCTCCCATTCCACCGCCGGGTTGCGCTTGGGCCAGGTCGGATCGAGTAATTCACGATTTTCAATAAACAACAGCGAATCGACCAGCAAGGGCGGCATGGACTGAAAGCTGTCAAACACCCGCTCCGGAAAGCGTGATTTGAATAGCGTATCGTTACGGCAATCGCTGATTTGCAAACCGACCTGGGTTTTTTCCTGGTAAGGCGCAAAGGCACCACGGTCGATCAAATCGAGCATGCCGGGCGACATGCGCGCTTGTTCGGTGATGCTGAAATCCTTGTTTTTCAGGCGCTGTAAAAACGTCGCCAGATTGGCATAGCCCAGCCGTTCGTCATACGGGCTTTCTTCAGGGAAGCGCATGGCGTTGCTAGGCCCGGCGGCCATTTTAAATTGCGCCTTGCTGGCCAGGCGATGAAAAAATTCGGCCTGAAATTCGGCTTCCCGGCTCTCGATCCAGCACCAGTTGGCGGCAAGCCCAAGGGCGATCAACAGGCCGGACCAGAACAGATATTTAAAAATGCGCCAAAACGGCCATTTTTTCTTTGCCTTGCTGCTGGCTGGCACTGATTGCACCAGAGTCGGTGGCGTACCCGCTTTTGAAGCCAATGGATCAGGCGGTGCGGGCTGGCCGGTTTGTGGGCGCGCTGGTGGTTGCGAGTGCGCCTGCCCGTGAGCCTGAGCGGGATGCGCATGGGGCGGGGTATGCGGGTGCAGGTAAGCGGGCGGTGGGCCATGCTTGCGGCGCTTGCCAAATGCGGCGGCACGCGCGCCAATTTGACGCATTGCCAGAAGTGCTGCTTTGGGTCGCCGCCAGCGTTGCTTCTCACTCATTGCTAGCCTTGCGCCGACACCATGCTGTATTCAGCTTGCAATTGATCCAGCGCTGCCTGCATCATGGCAAAGGCCGCAGTGGTTTGCTGCGGATCGCCCTTGACACCGAGTTCGATACGGGAACGCTGGGTCGCGCTTTTTACGCTGGGCAGGCTGAATACCTTAACCTGGGGATAGTGCGCTTCGATTTGCTCCATCAGCGGCGTCAGGGCCGATTCGGCCTGCTCATACACCCATAGCGCTTGCTCGGCCTGCGGATGTTGATGGAAACTGCTGTGGTAATGGGTGTCGAGTATCCATTGCATCATGGGGCCGGCCATTTGCGGAAAACCGGGCAGAAAATACACCGATTGCAGGGCAAAACCCGGGATTTTATTAAATGGATTGGGTATCAGCGCCGCCCCTTCGGGAAACTCGCCCATTTTCAGGCGTTGCAGGTTGTCTGCTGAATGCAAATCGACATCGCGCCCTTCACTGCGCGCTACATCCAGAATACGTTCCTGGATCAGGCGCTTG
>JBDLSU010000410.1:0-2844 GCA_039799405.1 Pseudomonadota bacterium
TGACGGTGACATCGGGCAAATGGGTGCCGCCGTGGTAGGGGTCGTTCAGCATAAAGACATCGCCCGGTTGCATCTGGCCCGCGTTTTCTTGCATCACGGTTTTAATGCTCTCGCTCATCGAACCCAGATGCACCGGCATATGCGGCGCATTGGCGATCAGGTTGCCGCTGGCATCAAACAGGGCGCAACTGAAATCGAGCCGTTCCTTGATGTTGACTGAATAGGCGGTGTTTTGCAGCCGCGCGCCCATTTGCTCGGCAATCGACATGAACAGATTGTTGAAGATTTCCAGCATCACCGGATCGACCGTGGTGCCCATGGCACGCCTTTGCTTCCGCGCTTGTACCCGGCGTAGCAACAGGTGATTGTAGTCGGTCACTTGCAATTGCCAGCCCGGTTCGACGATGGTGGTGGCGTTGGCTTCGGCAATAATCGCGGGGCCGTCGATGATGTCGCCGGGGCGCATGTCGGCGCGCAGATACAAGCCGCTGGGTTGCCATTGATCGCTGCTGTACATGTCCACCATGGCATGTGGCTGCAAGCTGCCCGAGCGCTCGGGCAAATCCGGGATTTGTTCGGGCGGGGCATCGGAGCGGCCAATCGCTTCCACCGAGAGCGCTTCCACGATCAGGGCTTTGCCCACCATCAGGAAAGAAAAACGGCGCAGGTAGATGCTGTCGAACTGGGCTTGCATGGCTTCGGCGCTGTCGAAATTGACCTGGATGCTGGAATCCGTACCTTCGTAGCGCAGATGCGCGTGTGCCAGGGTGTCGATGCGTTCTGGCGCAACGCCCTGCTGTTGCAAGGCGCTGCTGGCTTGGGTGCGCAGGGTGGCCACATGTTCTGCCAGTTGCGGCAAAATCGATTCAGCCAGCCGTGCTTCGACTGCCGCTTCTTTCATCACGGTTTGATCAGCCAGACCCATGCCATAGGCCGACAATACCCCGGCCAGCGAATGGGCAAATACGCTGCGCATGCCCAGCGCATCGGCCACCAGACAGGCGTGCTGACCACCTGCGCCGCCGAAGGTGGCGAGCGCATAGTCGCTGACATCGTAACCACGCTGTACTGAAATTTGCTTGATCGCGTTGGCCATATTCAGCACCGCGATATCGAGAAAACCCTGCGCCACTTGTTCCGGGCTGGGCAAGCTGCCGGTGGCGGCCTGGATTTGCTGCGCCATGGCGCTGAATTTTTCGCGTACCACCTGCACATCCAGCGGCATATTCGCTTGAGCGCCAAATAGCTTGGGGAAATGCTCGGACTGCAGTTTGCCCAGCATGACATTGCAATCGGTAATGGCGAGCGGCCCGCCGCGCCGATAGCTGGCCGGGCCGGGATTGGCCCCGGCGCTATCCGGGCCGACGCGGTAGCGGGTGCCGTCGAAATGCAAGATCGAACCACCGCCAGCGGCCACGGTGTGAATGCTCATCATCGGCGCACGCATGCGCACCCCGGCCACCTGGGTTTCAAATACCCGTTCCAATTCGCCAGCAAAATGCGAGACATCGGTTGAGGTGCCGCCCATGTCAAAACCGATCACCTTGGGCAAACCGGCCAGTTGGCAGGTGCGCACCATGCCGACGATGCCACCGGCCGGGCCGCTTAAAATACTGTCTTTGCCCTGAAAGCTGTCGGCCGAAGTCAAGCCACCGTTGGATTGCATGAATTGCAAATTCACCTTCGGCATTTGCTGCGCCACCTGATTGACATAGCGGCGCAAAATCGGCGACAGGTACGCATCCACCACCGTGGTATCGCCGCGTGCCACCAGCTTCATCAAGGGGCTGGTCTGGTGCGAAACCGAAACCTGGGTATAGCCGATTTCGCGCGCCATTTGCGCCAGTATCGCTTCGTGTTGGGTGTAGCGGTAACCATGCATCAGCACAATTGCCACCGCGCGCAAGCCGCCATCAAACGCGGCTTGTAATTCGCTGCGCGCCTGGTTGGCATCCAGCGCTTGCACCACCTCGCCATGGGCACCGATGCGTTCATCCACTTCAATCACCTGGCGATACAGTAATTCCGGCAAGATGATGTGGCGGTCAAACAGGCGTGGGCGGTTTTGGTAGGCAATGCGCAGCGCATCGCGAAAGCCTTTGGTAATCACCAGCAAAGTGGCTTCGCCCTTGCGCTCCAGCAGCGCATTGGTGGCGACGGTGGTACCCATTTTGACGGCCTCGATTTGCTCAACCGGGATCGCCTCGCCTGCTTGCAAGCCCAGCAAATGGCGGATACCGGCAACCGCAGCATCGGGGTATTGGTCCGGGTTTTCCGATAACAATTTATGCGTCAGCAAATGGCCGTCCGGGTGGCGTGCCACGATATCGGTAAAAGTACCACCACGATCAATCCAGAATTGCCAGTCTCGCATAATCTACCTCTTCAATTTTTCAAAATTCAGGTACAAAGTTATTTCAAGCTTTTTTCAAGTGGCTTCAAGCTCTTTCAAGCTCTTTCAGCTTACTTCAAGGATATTGCATGCAACGGCGTGAGCGCCCAGGCTCTGGTTCGATGCAAAAATAGGGATCATAACGCCAGCCCTCGCGCACAAACGGGCGCGGGTGGCCGGTGATTTGCAGGGTCAGGCGGATCAAATAATATTGCGTCGGGGTGTGTGGGGTATAGGGTGTGCTGATCAGGCCCAGCAAGCTGACTGAAGCCAGCCAGCGATTGTAGCGAAAGCTTTGTTGCGCGCCGACGCGTTGAATAAACCAGGCTGCGATCAGCAAACCAAAGGCGGCACCACTCAAGGCTTCGCACCAGGAATGCGCATGCACTTGCACCCGCGACACGGCGACCAATAGCGCCAGCAACACCCCCAGCATGGCGACAAAATTGCGC
>JBDLSU010000411.1:0-4359 GCA_039799405.1 Pseudomonadota bacterium
GCAGGTATTTTTGCGCACAGGCCGATTTGCAATTGAGCAGGTGGGCGACTTCGCTGGTGGTCATGCTGCGCACCGTCAACTGTTCAATCAGCTTCAGCAATTGCTGGGCACGACGTTCACGTGCAGAAATGACGGGAATAGCGGGGATGGGATCAAAAAGTTTAAGCATAGGCGTTTCTTCGCAAATACTGGAACAGGTTCATTGTTGTGACTTTTTATTCTTGCAGCTTTTCTTATCTTTTTGCACTTAACTCAAAACGAATTTTGAATAGACGGATTCTGCACCTTTTCCGCCAGCTTGTCGCGTTCTTTTGCCGCGCTGCGACAATTACGCCACAAATCAACACCGCGAAAAAAACTGAAAAATTCCGCCTTGCCAATCGTGATCCGGGCCGAATCACATCGCGTCCATTTGCGATTCATTCGCATTTACATGCCACAACACCAGGACATTCCCCTTACTGACGGTTTTTATTTGATATGAAAAATACAGCTTTATGGTGAATGATTGCGCAGCGCAACAGAAGGGCAGGCCCGGCACAACAAACCGCCCCGGTGCTTTATTAATGAAGGCGATAAATCAAATTCAATTTTGAATTTTCTTGACATCATCTTTCATCAAGGCGAATAATGAAGCCCTACTCCAATGCGCGTTGCCGTTGCAAGATTTTTATCAATTTGTATTGAAACAAGGAAACAGCATGCCTCATTTATCAATCAAATCAACTTGTACGCACAGCGGGAAGTTGCTTGGCGCGCTCTTGTTCTGCGGCATTGCCAGCCAAACCTGGGCCGCTGTCAGCAATCCTGTCTTCACCAATGACGCCACCACCCTCACCCTGCAATACAGTTACACGGGCACGCCGAAAGAACGGCAAATCTATTTTGATACCGACAATAAATTTACTACAGGTCACACCATCGGTGGGCTGGGTGCGGATTACATCTTAATAAACAGCAATTTATATCGCTACACAGGCACCGGGGGCTATAACTGGGCCTGGGCTTTTGTAAGGCAAGTCAGTTATTACGATACGGGCAGCAACGTCAAATGGGTGGTGCCACGCACGGCCCTGAACTGGCCGGCATCCATGCGCATTATTGCCAAAACGCTGGATCCGGCCCAGGTTAGCGCAACCTTGCCATTGAGCTTTCAAACCACGCTGGCGGGGCTGGCGCGGGATCCGCTCAAATGGCCGTTTGCCAGTGACAGTATCTGGAACATGCCGATTGGCAGTAATGCCCAATATGTTCCGGCAAATTTACCGGCAGTACCAAGCAATAATGTCTGGTCGCCGATGCCGCAGATTGAAAATGAGCGCATTATTTTGCGTCCGGAAGCGCCAAAAACCAAAATTTTCTACAACCCTTCCGCCTGGACGCTGGGTGCCGACCGTTGCACGCCAACCACAACCTTGCTGACCACCTTACCGTTTCCGGATGAGTTTATCGTCGGCAACACCCGTTTTAACAACGGTGCCGCCATTCTGGAACCGGATGGCCGCACAGTTGCCCAGTCACAACCCTGGACCCGCTGCGCTCACGGCGCGGCCGCTACCGCTCTGGTGACCTTTCCGCCGGTTGATTTATATGGCGATGGCATTTCCGGCTCGCACGGTGGCTCGTATATGTCGGCACTGGGCGGCACCATCCGGGTTGGCGAGTTACGCCCCGGTGGCCCGCCGATCCGCCATGCCTTGAAAATTGATGTGGATACGCGCGAAGCCTTCGCCCCTTGTGCCACCAAGGCCGAGTGTTTCCGCTGGCCCGCCAAAGTAGCGGACAGTGATGCAGTTGGCTATTACGGCTCGCTCAATCCGAATGCGCCCAAGGCCATGAAGATGGGCGTGTTGCTGGCGATTCCGCCAACGGTGGATATCGACCACATGGGGCTGGAAACCGAACCCGGGCGGCAACTGGCCTGGACCATGCAAAATTACGGTATGTATATTGTGGACAGTGTCGGTGGCCCGGGTTACACCTTTGCGGTGGAAGATGGCTCGGAAGGCTCGGTGCTGGCGCAGTTTCAGCAAGATTATGGTCATCCGATGGAACAACGGGTTCGGGACAATACCCCCTGGACGCGCGATTTTCAGCGCCTGATCACCGCGCTGTGGGTAGTGAACAATAACTCACCCACCAGCATCGGCGGTGGCGGTACACCGCGCCAGCCACTGGCCCCACCACTGCCCTGATTCCCCGGCAGCACCATTGCGGGGAAAGGGGGCGGGGCATGCGATAATACGCCATTTTGATCAGCCCGAGTTCGCCATGCCCACCTTCGCCCCTTTGCAAAACGATACCTTTTTGCGCGCCCTGCTGCGCCAGCCTACCGACTACACCCCGCTCTGGCTGATGCGTCAGGCCGGGCGCTATTTGCCGGAATACCGCGCCACCCGGGCCAAGGGCGGCTCGTTCATGGGGCTGGCTACCAACCCCGGCTATTGCACCGAAGTGACCTTGCAACCCATCGACCGCTATGGTCTGGACGCCGCAATCCTGTTTTCCGATATTCTGACCGTGCCCGACGCCATGGGCCTGGGCCTGTTTTTTGCCGAAGGCGAAGGCCCCAAATTTGAGCGCCCGCTGCACGATGAAGCCAGTATTTTGGCATTGGAAGTACCGCCCATGGAAAAGCTGGACTATGTGATGCAGGCAGTCACGCAGATTCGCACAGCCTTGAATGGCCGGGTGCCACTGATCGGTTTTTCCGGCAGCCCCTGGACTTTGGCCTGTTATATGGTCGAAGGCGGCAGTTCCAAAGAATTTCACCGCATCAAAACCCTGATGTATCAACGCCCCGACCTGATGCATCGCATCTTGCAAATCAATGCCGATGCCGTAGCGGCCTACCTGAATGCACAAATTGACGCCGGTGCCCAGGCGGTGATGATTTTCGATTCCTGGGGTGGCGTGCTGGCAGACACGGCTTATCAACAGTTTTCGCTGGCGTATATGCACAAAGTGGTCAGCCAGCTCAAACGCGAACACGACGGGCAGCGCATCCCTTGCATCGTATTCACCAAGGGCGGTGGTTTGTGGCTGGAACAGTTGGCCGATATTGGTGCCGATGCGCTCGGTCTGGACTGGACCGTCAACCTGAAACAGGCACGGGCACGGGTTGGACACAAGGTGGCACTGCAAGGCAATCTCGATCCGGCGGTACTGTTTGCCAACCCACAACAGATCGAAGCCGAGGTGGCGCGCACCCTGGCGGAGTACGGCGTTCCCGCCACCGGCCATGTTTTTAACCTCGGCCATGGCATTTCACAATTCACACCACCCGAAGCAGTCGCTACTTTGGTTCATGCAGTGCATTCCATGAGTGGCAAAAAGGGCTTATAAAACCGGGACTTGGCTCATAGTGCTGCGAAAGCACTGGAATCGGGGTCAAGGCCCCGATTGTGAACATCCAGGCATAAAATTCACAATATTGGACGGTGAGTTATGCACAAAAACGGGGATGTCACGGCCTTGTAAAAAAAATTTTCCCGCCTTGTTGCACAATTTTATAAGCCATTGATTTTAAACATTATTTTATTTTGCCCGGGATTTGTGCAATCTGTTGAAAGCCGCATAAATACTGGCTTCCCGGGCTGTCAAGAGGGTGTTTTCCACAAAGTTATCCACATAAATTGTGGATAGTCCAAAAAACCCTTATGAAACCGTAGCTTAGCTCGAAATGATGAACTGCATCCTTAAAATCGCGCTCGACACCCCGCTTGACATTTGTTTTGACTATCGCTGGAGCCCAACTGATGCAAACAGCGATGCAGAAACCGATGGCACCAGGGCCAGCCTGCCACAGGTCGGCCAACTGGCCCGGGTGCCGTTTGGCAAGCGCGAATTAACCGGGCTGATTGTTGAAGTCAAGCAAGAAACCGAAGTGGCGGCTGACAAAATCAAAACCGCGCTAAACGTCACAAGCCAGTTGCCCCCCTTGTCAAGCCAATGGATTGCGCTGTGCCAGTTTGCTGCCGATTATTACCACCGCCCTTTGGGTGAAGTGGCTTTGCCCAGTCTGCCAAAAAACCTGCGCAAGGCCGACCATGTGGCGCTGAACCGGGCACTGAAGAAACTCAAGGCCGTGCAAAGCGCGGCGGCGGGCACGGAGGCAGCAGGCCCGCACGGCGCACCACCGCTGAATGACGAACAACAGGCGGCGGTTGACGCCCTGAGCCAGGCGCGCAGCTTTGTGCCGTTTTTGCTGTTTGGCGTGACGGGCAGCGGTAAAACCGAAGTGTATTTGCAAACCGCAGAGCGGATTCTGGCACGCGAGCCGCAGGCGCAGATTTTGATTCTGGTGCCGGAAATTAACCTGACGCCGCAACTGGAGCAAAACATTGCGGCACGCTTTCC
>JBDLSU010000412.1:0-9589 GCA_039799405.1 Pseudomonadota bacterium
TCGGCCGGACGGCCCAGATTTTTGATGCCGAAATGGCTGGCGATGCGGCTTTCGCACAAATTGGCGGGCGCATCCCACTTGGGCTTTTCCGGTTCACTATCCAGCCGCAGCGTGACATTCAACATTTCTTCGCGACGACCACGGAACAAGGCCAGCGCCCGGTGCGAAGGAATGGTCTGGATGCCTTCGGAATAATCAAAATAATCCGCAAACTTTTCACCCGCGTCCTGCTTGCCTTCCACCACTTTGGATTCGACAATGCCGTGTTCCAGCAAATATTCGCGCAGGCTTTGCAGCAGGGTCGCGTCTTCGGCAAAGCGTTCCATCAAAATCTGGCGCGCGCCATCCAGTGCCGCTTTGGCATCGACCACGCCAGGGTTTTCCCCCGCCGCACTGGTGAAGGCAGGTTTCAGATATTTTTCCGCTTCCAGCTCGGGGTTGAGTGTCGGATCAAGCAGCAAGGCATCAGCCAACGGGCACAAACCGGCTTCCAGCGCAATTTGCGCCTTGGTGCGGCGCTTGACTTTATACGGCAGGTACAAGTCTTCCAGCCGGGTTTTATCTTCGGCCAGCAAAATCGCAGTGCGCAATTCCGGCGTCATTTTATTTTGTTCTTCAATCGAGGCCAAAATCGCGCCGCGCCGTTCTTCCAGCTCACGCAGATAGCGCAAGCGCTCTTCCAGCAAGCGCAACTGGGTATCATCCAGGCCGCCGGTGGCTTCTTTACGGTAGCGGGCAATAAAAGGCACAGTCGCGCCTTCATCCAGTAAAGCAATGGCAGCGCCAACCTGGGCACTGGTGGCAACTAATTCGCGTGCCAGACGTTGTTCGATGGAGTCAAGCATAGGGTCAACCAGAAAATAAAATTCAAGCCACGCATGATACGCAATTCCCCCGCCCCCAAGGCCGAACCCAAGGAAAAAAATCGACAGATCCCGCCATGTTTTGATGGCTGCGCACTTTTCAGTACTTTAAATGCAACGGCAATGCATCAATCGATTGCCGCCTGAAACAACTTGCACCTGCCCTGTTGCAACCACCTGCGCCGCAGACTTTGCTGCACGCCGGAATCCAAGCTGCTCACAAGCCGCGCATAGCACCGGGTGCGCGGCATGCACGCAACATGATTACCTGCCGTGTAATTGAAAAATCCAAAAAACCTGAGCACAGTTAGCGCGGATCGCGGATAATATCGGCCGTTGCAAATTTTTTGTGTACCAGGTAAACCATAGCTATGCAATTCAAACTAAACGATGTAATCGACAACTTCGACGATCATACCTTTGGGCGCGGCGTCGAAATGGCGCGCAAGGGCAGTGTGCGCAAAATCAAATGCAGTAATGCGCTGATCAAGGGTGTGGTTCACGGCAGTGGCAATCGGGTATATGAGCAGGATATCGCATTGCGAATCGGGCCGGAGCGGGTGCATATCAAAGGCGATTGCACCTGTGTCGGGGGTCATAACTGTAAACATGTGGTGGCGGTATTGTTAACTCATTTGCGACAACAAGAAAAATTGGCCAAACCTGCCGCCCCGGCAGCCGCCCCGAATACCATTTCCAACGCACTGGCGGTATGGTTGCAGCGCCTTAACGCCGCCACCCGCCCCAAACCCGCTCCCGCGCCAGAATTGCGCGACCCCAACCTGGTAGCCAATGGCCTGATCTATGTGCTGGCCCCCGACACCAGCGGCAAACATGTGGCGCTGTGCCTGTGCAAAGCGCGGCTGCGCCCGAACGGCGATGTCATTAGCGCGATTGCGGTCACCGAAGTATTTTCCCTGCTCTCGAATAATCTGGGCAGCCTGAGTGATGTGGACGAAGACCTGGTGCGCTACTTCATCGCCATGCGCAGCGGCGTCGATTCCCACGCCGGCATCGCCACCGAACCCAAGGGCCGGGTCGGCGCGGCCATTTTAAGCTTGCTGCTCGATCACAAAAAACTGTTATGGGCCAATTCCTGGAATGATCTGGGCAATGGCATGGTGTATCCGATGAAAGCCGCACCCAAGCGCAACGCCACCCTGGCCTGGCGCGAGGAAGAAGAAGTGATGCGCCTGTCCTGGCAAATGCAGGTCGAAAGCGAAGGCACACGCGCGGCCAGCAGCCATGAGCCCGACTATATTTTGCCGACTGACCCGCCATGGTTTATCGACAATTTGTCCTGTGGCGAACTGACTCTGGCACAAGACTCCAGCCTCAACTGGCACGAACTGCAAGCACTGGTAGCACAAGCGCCACCGCTGGCGATGAAAGACAAAACCAAGCTGTCGCAACGTCTGCTGGCATATAACCTGCAACGCATCGTGCCGCTGCCGGAGCAAGTGCAGCAAACCCTGCGCAACGACATCAAGCCGCAGCCGATTTTACAGCTCGGCTCGATCTCGCACGCATCGCAACTGGGCGTGGTCAAAACCAGCCATCGCTGGTATGACTTTGCCTGCGTCAGCTTCAATTACGACGGCGAAACCGTCAGCATGGACCCGAATCAGCAGGTAGTGCGCCAGCGTGGCAGTTCGATGGAAGTCATCCAGCGCGACGAAGCCATGGAAACCGCCGCCTACCGCAATCTGGTTGGCTTGGGCTTTGTGCCACCGAAAGACGCCGCTTCGCCACTGCGCAAAATCGTCGGTGCGCTACAAATGCGCTCACAAGCCGACTGGCTGCGCTTTGCCAACGACGGCCCGGAACGCCTGCGTGAACTCGGTTGGCGCATCGACAAGACCCGCGACTATCGCTATGACGTGGTGCAAATCGAAGACTGGTACGCCAATGTAGCGCAACCGCAAGGCCAGCACGGCAATGCCTGGTTTGATCTGGAACTGGGCATTGTGGTCAACCAGACCCATGTGCCGCTGTTACCCGTGCTGGTGCAAATGATCCGCAATGCGCCCAATGAATTCAACCTGAAAGCCATGGGCAGCCACGCTGACGAAGACCAGATGCTGGCCACCCTGCCGGACGGTTTGCGCGTCGGCCTGCCGTGGGGCCGCATCAAACCGATTCTGTCGGCGCTGGGTGAATTGTATTTCAGCGACAAAATCGGCCCCAGCATCCGCCTGCCTGCACTCGACGTTGGCCGTCTGGCCGAACTCGACGCCGAAGCGCAATTGCGCTGGCTTGGCGGCGAACAACAACTGGCCATGGGCCGCAAGCTGCGCAGCTTTGGCGGGGTACAAACCGTGGCGATTCCGGCTGGCTTGAAGGCCAAACTGCGCGACTACCAGATTGAAGGCGTGTCGTGGATGCAATTTTTGCGCGAATACGATCTGGGCGGCATCCTGGCCGATGACATGGGCCTGGGCAAAACCATCCAGACCCTGACCCACATCCTGATCGAAAAAGAAGCCGGACGCCTGACTGCCCCGGCACTGGTGGTCGCACCGACCAGCCTGATGGACAACTGGCAAAGCGAAGCCGCGCGCTTTGCGCCGGACTTGAAAGTATTGCTGCTGCAAGGGGTGGAGCGGGCCGAACGCTTCGAGCAAATCGAACAATACGATCTGGTCTTGACCACCTATGCGCTGCTGCCGCGTGACGAAGAAAAACTGTTACCGCACGCCTTCCATTTATTGATTCTGGACGAGTCGCACTACATCAAAAATAATCGCTCCAAAGCCGCGCAAACCGTCGGCATGCTCAACGCCCGCCATCGCCTGTGCCTGACCGGCACCCCGCTGGAAAACCATTTGGGCGAGCTGTGGTCGCAATTTCACTTTTTGCTGCCGGGCTTGCTGGGCGATGAAAAAACCTTCAACAACGAGTTCCGCAATCCAATCGAAAAAAATGGCGATGAAGTGCGGCGCAATCTGCTCGGGCGCCGCATCAAACCCTTCCTGCTGCGTCGTACCAAAGACAAGGTCGCCAAAGAATTGCCACCCAAAACCGAAATGGTACGCCACGTCGAACTGACTGGCCCGCAGCGCGATTTGTATGAAACCGTGCGCCTGGCGATGGATAAAAAAGTGCGCGACGAAATCGCCAAAAAAGGCGTGGCGCGCAGCCAGATCGTGATTCTGGAAGCGCTGCTGAAACTGCGTCAGGTCTGTTGCGATCCGCGCCTGGTAAAAACCACGGTGGCGCGCAAAACCAATCCGGCTTCTGCCAAATTGGCCGAACTGATGAGCATGATCGAAGAGTTGCTGGCCGAAGGGCGCAAGATTCTGGTGTTTTCGCAATTCACCAGCATGCTGGCCTTGATCGAAGCCGAACTGGAAGAGCGCAGCATTGGTTATGCCTTGCTGACTGGCGACACCAAAGACCGGGTGGCACAAATCACCGCCTTCCAGCACGGCGCGGTGCCGGTATTTTTGATCAGCCTGAAAGCCGGTGGCGTCGGCCTCAACCTGACCGCCGCCGATACCGTGATCCACTACGACCCGTGGTGGAACCCGGCCGCAGAAAACCAGGCCACCGACCGCGCCTGGCGTATCGGTCAGGACAAGCCGGTGTTTGTCTACAAGCTGATCGCCAAGGGCACGCTGGAAGAAAAAATCCAGGCCCTGCAGCAACGCAAATCCGATCTGGCCGACTCCATGTTGCATGAAGGTGAAGTGCAAAACATGAAGGTCACGCAAGAAGACTTGCAGGCAATTTTTGCACCGCTGGAAGAGTAATCGCCAAGGCCAGTACCGGCTTCAGGGTACTGGCTGCCTGTATGGCGCTCAGGTTATGGCGCTACTTTGCGCCACACCAGGATACGGTTATTGGCAGGCATGTCAATATCCTGTTCCAGTTGCAATCCATGCTGACGCGCCAGACGTTGCAGGTCGCCCATGTCACGAATGCCCATGTGCGGCGCAAATTCACGCAGTGATGCATCAAAGCGCGCATTGCTGTCGCTGGTAAATTTACCGTCGTAATTGAAAGGCCCGTACACCGCAAACACGCCATTGGCTGGCAGTAAGTTGCCAACCCCGTCAAACATCGCTTCCACTTCCACCCAGTTCATGATGTGGCAGGTATTGGCGGTAAATGCCGCATCGAACGGGTCAGTCGGCCAGCGCGCTGCGGCCATGTCCAGCACCAGCGGCGGCAACAAATTGGGGCTGGGGCTATCGTTGATCCAGGCCTGAATGCTGGGGTGATTGTGTTCCAGATCGCTGGTTTGCCAGGCCAGATGCGGCAATTGCGGCGCAAAATACACTGCGTGCTGACCAGTGCCGCTGCCGATTTCAAGAACCCGTTGCGCGCTGGCAAAAACCTGACGCAACACCTGTAAAATGGGCTGCTGGTTGCGCTCGCAAGCGCCAGAATGTTGTTTCATTGGATTTGATAATTATCAGTATGGAAATGCCCGCGCAAATCATAAAACATGCCCCCGGCCTCGTCAAGCAAAACCCGATCACCACCGCAGCGAGTACCTCATGCCCGCCCATGCCCTGACTGAATCGCAACTGCGCCAACCATGGCTAAGCCCCTGGTTTGAGGCGCTACAGCGGCTGCGACAAAATGAGCCGGATTTGCTGGCCGCGCTGAACCGGCAAGCGCAACACATTGGCTTACACAATGCCAACGGCCAGCCCCTGCGCTTTGTACCGCAAAGCGCACTGCCACCCGATTGCGCCTATGAAAGCTTTATTGATAGCACCGGACAAGTGCCGACCCGCGAGCATCTGCATGACTTTTTCAACGCGCTGATCTGGCTCAGTTTTCCCCGCGTCAAACAACAGTTAAATCGCATGCAGGCCCGCCAGATTGCGGCCAACGGCGTCAATCAGGTGCGCGGTGCGGTGCGCGATGGCATTACCTTGTTCGATGAAAATGCCGCCATCGTGGTGTTTCAGCACGATGCCGCAGGCGAAGCGCTGGCGCAAGCCTTGCGCCAGCACCAGTGGCAACACTTGTTGCAGGAACAAAGCGCCGCCTGGGGCCAACTGTGGCAAGTGCATCTGTTCGGCCATGCGCTGCTGGAAAAATTGTGTAATCCCTATAAAGCGATTACCGCACACGGCTGGATCATGTTTGCAGATGCGGCATTTTTCCGCGCCAGCTCGGCCGATCAAATGGCGTGGATTGATGCTACTCTGGCACAGCAATTGCAACAGGCCAATTTGCACACGCGCTGCTTTGCGCCCTTGCCGGTGCTGGGCATTCCTGGCTGGTGGCCGGGTCAGGATGCGGCATTTTATTCAGATACCGCTGTTTTTCGCGCCCCACGGCCCAGGATGGCATAATCAGGTAGTTTGTTCAGGAGACCCCATATGATGGAGCGCCAGTTGCAGGATCAGGTGATCAATGTCGCCAAGTGTGGCAAGAACCGGCCGCAAGCGGTAGACTTTTTCCGCGTCGCGCTCGGGCTGGTGTATCTGGACAGTATCATGACTGAACGCAAACTCGATTTCAAAAAGATTGACCGCGCCTATAACCGCTTCATTTACCACCAGATTGGTGCGGGTCACAGTATTACCAGCATCTTGCAATATATGAGTGGTTCCAAAGTGTTGCCGGTGCTGGAATCGGCCTTGTTTGCCACCTCCTTTGCCCAACATTGCAGCAGCATCCCACCGGAAAAAGTTCCGTTACTGCTGTCAGTCAATTTAAGCGTGGCGAAGGATATTTCCGGCCTGGGCATGGAAGGCCCGGTGCGCGACTGGATTTGCTGGCGCGCCGAAAAAACTGAACGCACGCCCTGACAGAACAGGATGGACAGGTTAGAATGCTTGCTTTTCCAAAAATGATTATTTATCTGGAGCGTTAAATGAAGATCGGTATGTTAGGTTTTGGCACCGTTGGTCAAGCTACAGTTTCTACCCTGCTCAAAAATGCCGAAGAAATTGGCCGGCGTTTTGGTGGTACGGTGGAACTGGTTGCAGTAGCGACCCGGACCCCGGCAAAAGCCACAGGACAAGTCCCTGCGCATTGCCGTGTCAGCAACCAGATTGCCGATGTTGTCAACGACCCGCAAATCGATGTGGTGGTCGAATTAATGGGCGGGATTGACGATGCATACAAGGCCGTGATGACCGCCCTTGAAAACGGCAAGCATGTGGTTACCGCCAACAAGGCCTTGCTGGCTACCCACGGCAATGAAATTTTCAACAAAGCGCGCCAGCGCGGCTGCATTGTGGCATTTGAAGGCGCGGTGTGTGTGGCCATTCCCGTGATTAAAATCATGCGTGAATCGATGAGCGCCAACCGCATCGAATCGGTCATGGGCATCGTCAATGGTACGTCCAACTTTATTTTGACCAAGATGCGCGAAGATGGCCTGGCCTATGATCTGGCCGTCAAACAGGCGCAAGAACTGGGCTTCGCCGAAGCCGACCCGTCGTTTGATGTCAATGGCAACGACGCTGCGCATAAAATCGCAATTCTGACCTCGCTGGCGTTTGATGTGCCGGTCAATCTGGCGGCCGTGCAGATGGATGGCATTGCCAAAATCCATATCGAAGACATCAAATACGTGGAAACCATGGGCTACCGCATCAAACTGCTGGCATCCGCACGCCAGAGTGAGAGCGGCTTGTTCGTCAGCGTCCAACCAACGCTGGTGCCGCTGGACCACATGCTGGCCTCGGTCAATGGCGAAATGAATGGCGTACATATCAAGGGCGATATTTCCGGCCCGACCTTCCACTACGGTGCCGGGGCCGGTGGTACCGCTACCTCCAGCGCGATTGTGGCCGATTTGCTGGATATTGGCCGCATGTTGCATTGCGATGCGCGCCATTTCGTGCCGCTGACCGGTTTTGCCGCCCCGCGCAACAGCGCCCCGGTGTATATTGCGCCTGGCGCTTCAGTGGCACCGCGCTATTTGCGCTTTACCGTCAACGATACCGTTGGCGTGCTGGCAACCATCAGTTCGGAACTGGCGCGCGCCGGTATTTCGGTGGACATCATCCATCAGGATGTGCCGAAACATGGTCACACCAATGTGTTGGTGATTACCCACGATGTGGCACTCGAAGCCCTCAATCAGGCATTACATTCCTTGCAAAAAGCGGATTCGATTGAATATGAAATCGTCTCCTTGCCGGTCATGAGTAACTGATCCCAAGCCAGAACTGCGGCGCAGTAAAAAGAAACTTGCTACTGCGACGCAGTCCGCCAGCGATTGTGCGTTACCATGCTGATTCACTAACATTGTTACGAGAACCCGCATGCAATCTCGCTCCTGTTTTTTGGATGCCACGGCGCTGGTCAAATTAAAGCGTGTCATTGATGTCGTCGCCGCGCCCTGCGCTACCTGGGCAGCAGTGGTATTGGAGTACGCGGATAGCCAGGGCAGCCGCTTTTATAGCGATCTGTGGAAAGTTGCGCTGGATGGTTCCGGCCAGGCCTGGCAACTGACCCGGGGCAATAGCCGCGACTACGCACCGTGCTTCCGGGCCGATGGCGCGCTGGCGTTCCTGAGTAACCGGCCCGATGCTGCCAGCCCAAACCCCGGCGTTGCGGCAGAGTACAGCCAGATCTGGCAACTCGGGCCGCATGGTGGCGAACCGGAGCGCCTGACCGACGAAGCGCTTGGCGTCAGCGCTTTTCGCTGCAGCCAGCACAGCACGCGCATGGTCTGGCTAACGCAAGTCTGGCCCGACGTGCCGCAGGCCGAACAACGCGAATTCGATCAAACCCGGCGCAAACATGGGCCTTCAAGCTTGCGCTACACCAGCATGCCGGTTCGCTACTGGGATCACTGGCTACCCGGCCACCACACTCATCTGATTGTACAAGACCAACACGAACGACGCGACCTGACCCCAACTGCCCGCCGCGAACTGGAACAAGCCAGTTTTGACCTCAGCGCCGACGGCCGTTATTGCGCCATCACCTGGCGCAATGAAGGCAGCGACCGCGCCGAAGAAGCGGGCATCATGCTGTTTGATCTGGAAGCCGCGCCACCCGACACCATAGCATCGAGCCGCTTGCTCGGCCATGAAACCCATGCAGAACTCAGCAAACCCTTGTTTAGTCCGGATGGCAGCCGCATCCTGTGCCAGATCGAATCGCGCATCGAACAAGCCTGCCCGGTCACCGCCTTACGCATGATCGATGTAGCCAGTGGCGTCAGCAAAGCGCTGGCGGCAAGCTGGAACTACTGGCCCACGCCGCAGGCCTGGCATCAGGATGGCGACAGCGTATTTGTTACGGCACACGACAATGGCTGCACCCCGGTGTTTCAAATCGAATTGACCAGTGGCGACATCGTGCGCCTGACCGAGAGCGGCAGCCATGACAAAATCAACTGCATCATGGCGCTGCACGACACCGGCAACCCCGGCATCATCGGCATTCAATCCAGCTTCACCCATCCGCCGGAACTATTTCATTCGCCCTTGATGAGTTCGGATCTCTACCTGCCGACGGCCAGATTGTCCGGCTTCGACCCGACCCTGGCCGACATGAATATCGAAAGCGTCAGCGTTATTTCCAGCGACCAGCACCCGGTGCAATACTGGTTGCTCAGCCCGACCCATATCCGGGAACCTTCCCCGGTGTTGCTGTGGATTCATGGTGGCCCGCTGGGGGCCTGGCAAGATGAATGGCATTGGCGCTGGAATGCGCTCTTGGCGGTGGCGCAGGGCTTTGCGGTACTGATGCCCAATCCGCGCGGTTCAACTGGCTTTGGTCAGGCTTTTTGCAATGGCGTC
>JBDLSU010000413.1:0-4360 GCA_039799405.1 Pseudomonadota bacterium
CTGCGGCACTGAGTAAAAAATTCAACCAGACCAGATGGCTGCGTAATACCCGTTGCAAGCGGTGGCTGGCCACCGGGTTGAACATGCCCAGGCGGGAAAACAGTTGACGCGGATTTTTCTTGACCCATAACCAGGACCCCATTTCCAAAGTCAGCGGTAAAAACACATTGCCGGGCGGGGTTTGCAGATACAGGCAATCCCAGATATCGCCATGCGTCAGGTAACGCAGGCTTTGCGGCTCGATCAGGTAGCGGTGGTGCGGGTAGGTTTCCTGAAACAATTCGGACAAGGCCCATATTTCAGCCAGATGCGCAATTGGTTTACAGGTATGCGCATGCGGAAACCAGATGCGGTCGCGCAGGCCAAAGCCGGAATGGCAATCCAGCGCGATGCTGAAGGGACGGTTTAACAGATGTTGCTGCACCACTTGGCACAGCGCCTGGTTTTCAATTTCCATGGCCTGGTCAAGGGCACCGCGATACCACGGCAAATGGCGCGAAAAGCGTTGCCCGGACAGTAAAAACGGCACCTTGCCGCCGGCTTCCACCGGACTGTTGCGCATCAAATCGACACCGTTGGGATTGCAGCGCGTGTGGTTGGCCATACCACCAGGGTTAATCAAGGGCATCAGCACCAGTTGCATATGCTCCAGCAAGTGGTGCAGGCTTTTATCCCACTGCAAGCGGGACAGCAAGCCACGCAAAAAGGCCAGCAAAACATGACTGCCGATGCGCTCCAGCCCATGTACACCGCCAAACAAACCGACCGCAGGCAGCGTGGGGTCAGGATTGCCCAGCACGATTTTGTAGACCGGGTAGCTGCTGCCGCGCGACTGCACGGTACAGGCCACCTCCGCCTGCAAATGATCGCGCCCCTGCTCCAGCAAGCGTTCCAGTTCGCGCAGTTCCGGCAATGTGGTCATGACAGCCTGAATCAGTAGGGGTGGATTGGGACGGTAAAGAATGGGCTCAATTCTACCAAACCAATCCCCCTGATCGCTCCCTGTGCCAGTTTTCGCCGCTATTTCGGCATGTTTGCAAACGGCAGGCACAACACCAGAGGACTATCAGGAAAGGCCGTGAAACCGTAGCGCCTGTAAAATGCCGCCGCCGTTTCGTCCTTGGCGTCCACAAATAGCGCATAGCCACCAATCTCGTTTGCAACGCGTGCCGCCCGGTCGAGGGCGTGATACAACAGATATTCGCCATGCCCCTGGCCTTTAAGATCATCCCGAACCGCCAGCCTGGCCAGGGAAAATCCCGGTACTTCGCGCGGCAGTTTCTTGGCGATGATTGGCGGCAAATCTTTTGCCACCATTCTGCGCACCGCCAGGGTGTAGAAGCCCATCACTTGGGTGGGCACTTCATCATCAACCAAAACATAGGTCTTGGATATGAATTTGCGCTGATGCTGTCCTGCGGTCGTCTGCAAGAAAATGTTCAGATCATTGTTCCCACAGTCAAACGCTTTTACTTCATGCCCCATTTCCAACGGGACTACTCTGGTTGCCATTATCGATTTCCCTTTGTTTGAATCGCTCAAACGCCCTCACCAGCGCCGCATTCGGTTTTGAGGGGTTGTCGAGCAAATTAATAATCATGGCAGCGTCATTTAACGAAAAGTGAATGATTTTTTCTCGCTCAATCACTTTCTCAGCTTTTTCCAGTGCAGCTTGAACCATAAATTGGTTCAGCGTCGCACCGGTCAATTCCGCTGCCTCTTGCAGCTTTTGTGCTATGGGTTGAGGGACTCGGTTGGTGATCCGGTCGCTGGTTTCCGTAGTAATCATATCTCTTGCCTTTCGTGCATTACGCACGTTCAGTATCAGTATCAGTATCAGTATCAGTATCAGTATCAGTATCAGTATCAATTTTAAGCCAACCTTCAACTCAAGAAAGAAGTTGGCGATTGCAGCTTGTGGGTTAAGCAGGCGTAGCGTACATCATGCAGCGTCAAAATGCAACCAATGCGCCAAAATGACGCACATGATGCATTTTGACGCAAAATCCAGACCAAACTTTCAGGCGACTGTGCCAGCAGAACGCTGCCCGGCCCGCGAGCGATCAACTTGCCCCCACCTGCCGCGCAAAAACGGCGTCGAGGTATTGCGCCAACTGCGCGCCAGCGGCGCACCGCGTAGCCAGACCCCGGTGTTGATGTTGACCGCGCGCGGTGACGATATCGACCGCATTCTCGGCCTGGAGCTGGGTGCCGACGACTACGTACCCAAACCCTGCACCCCGCGTGAGCTGGTGGCACGCTTGCGCGCGATTTTGCGGCGCGGGCATCGTCATCAGCCTGCTGTTCAGCACCTTGCTGGCGGGTTACCTGACGCGCCCGATTCGCAATCTGCGCGATACCTTGCGCGAGCTGGGCGCAGGCAAGCTGGCCACCCGGGTACCGCCCAACATGCTGCAACGGCAAGATGAAATTGCCGATCTGGAGCGCGATTTCAATCGCATGGCAGGGCAAATTCAGGCATTGATGGGGGCGCAGCAGCGCCTGCTGCACGACGTATCGCACGAACTGCGCTCGCCGCTGGCACGCATATCAGGGCTTACTGGTGGAAGTGGCCGACCGTGGCCCAGGTGTCGCGGTCGAGGAACTGGAGCAGATTTTTCAGCCATTTCAGCGCAGCCTGAATTCGGCCGGAGTGCCCGGCGTCGGGCTGGGTTTGACCATAGCCTGGCGTGCGCTGGAATGTCATGGCGGCAGCATCGAGGCGCAAAACCGCGAGGGCGGGGGCTTGTTGTTGCGTTTGCGACTACCGGGAAGAGGGGGGGGATTTCAAGCAATGATTTTGCCTGAGAAAATGAACTCTTCGGCAATTGCAGAAAAACTTTGCATAACATCCTGGTCGCGTTGGGTCGCCATTCGCGCAATATTATGTGCCTCCGGTTCAGGCAAAATTGCGATCAGCAAAAATCGCTTCGGGCCGTCATCCACATACACCAGTACCCGGTCACTGGTACGGCGGGAGTAATTGCGCCAGCGCCTGTCCCATTCCAATCTTTTTTGCATATCTACCACTGGCAGCAAATGAACGTGCCTGAGCACGTAGGCCTGGTTATTCACCAATGGCCGGGAATAAGCGCCATCTTTACCAAATTCATAGAAATTGTCATCCCCTGCTGGCCCACTGGATTTCCAGTTGGCAAACAATTCCATAAAAAGCGCGGCATCCAATCTCTGGGAAGTAAATTGCTGCGCCAAAATAGTGGTCATTTTTACTGACAGCACCATCATTGCTCACGCTGGTTTGCGGCGGATACCGGAAAATGCAGCATACACTGCATCAGCAGAAAATTCCTCACTGCCCTCAATGCCAGAAAACAGCTTGCTGACTTCTTCACCAAGCTGTGGCAAACCACGCATTACAGGCTCGGGCAGCTCCGGGTTGACGAGTCCGATTGGCGGACAATCCAAAATTTTTTCCATGACGAGTTCCGTATGACGAATGCAATTTGCAGTATAGCGTATGGTGCGCAAAACCGATAGCCGGATATTAGGAACGCATCAGGATACGGCTCGGGGCTTACCCAAAGCAACAACCACTTCGCCATATTGAAGGTTGATTGCGGCTTAGCCCCACTCATGCGATACTGCCGGGCAATATTGGCGGCGGCATATCATCTAAAGGAGTAGTTTTGTGCAGGTAATTTATCAATATGACTTTAAGAATCTTCCTGGCCGTGTAATAAACCAAATCCGCACTTCCATCGACAGTGACCAGCATCTGGTGTATGGGCAGGTGCGCTCAAATTTTGCTGTGTATCTGAGGCAAGGCTTGTTGGCGCTGCTGTGTCTTTTCTTCCTGTGGATTGGTTTTGTTGGCGCATTTGGCGATCCGGAGCGCGACAATGGCTGGCACGCGCCCGGCATGATTGTCTGGTATGCGATTGTGATGTTTGGCTTGCTGTACGCACTCAATAATCTGTACCAGCGCCAGCATTTGATGAAGCTGTTCCAGTTTCTTCCCGGGCGTTATATTTTTCCATACGCCCTGATCGATGCCACTTCAGAGCGGCTTGCCATCTACGATCTGACGCAGATGCGCAATCTGGATGTGGTACACCACACCAGCAATGGTGCCTACAGCAAAACGGTTTGCACCTTCTTATTCAAGGATGGCTCGCGCCAACGCATGACGCTGACCAATCAGCAGGATGCGCAATCGATGGTACACCGCTTCAATGCCTTTCAAACGGCGGCGCGTAACGCTTTTGACCAACGGGATTTAAAAAATGTGCTGGGCTTTGATCCGGTGGCCGATCTGCGGCGTCGCCAATGGGTGGGCGCACGCGCGCTGCCAGCTTCCGCGCTGGGTCGCGCCGGCATCAGCCTGTTTGATGCGATCCGC
>JBDLSU010000414.1:0-4375 GCA_039799405.1 Pseudomonadota bacterium
CAAGAGTCTGGGCCAGCTCTGGGAAAGTGGCACCCTGGTCGAATGGAAAAACAGCTTTGGCAACGGCAAGCCACCACGCCGTGTCAGCGTCCCCACTTATCCGTTCCAGGGCGAACGCTACTGGCTGCCGGAAGTACAACTGGGTGGCATCGACATGAGCGCCGCCAAGGCCAGCCAGCCACAGGGCCATGTCCTGCTGGGCGAGCGCCTGTCTACCGCATTTTCACAGGAAGTGTATTTCCAGAATGAATTGAGTGTCGAACGGCCCGACTACATGCAACAACATCGCCTGTTTGGCTTGCCGGTCGTGGCAGGAGCGTCGCATCTGGCCATGTTTCTGGAAGCCGCGCGCCGCCATTTCAATACCCATGCGCTGCAACTGAGTGACATTGTTTTCATGCAGCCGCTGGTACTGCCGGAGCAAGGCAGCGTCAGCGTTCAGGTGATGCTGACCCCGGCAGGCCCCTCCGGCCTGGTCAACGCGCAATTGATGAGCCTGAACGCGGGGGCCAATCCGGCCGACCAATCGGCCTGGCGCGTCCATGTACTGGCCCGCATCAGCCCGGCACAAAACAACAAGCAGGCCGCCTGGCCGGAAGACCCGCATCTGGTCAAGGTCATGTGGTCAAGCGATGAGGCGGCCAAAGACTTTTATCAGCGCTTCTGGGACAAAGGCTATACCGTGGGCGAAAAATTCCACTGGCTTGGCGATGGCTGGAAAACCGAACGCAAGGCGATGCGCCAGATGAACAGCATCGGGCGTAGCGAATTATCGGAAGATTATCTGTTCTATCCCGGTTTGCTCGATGCCTGCTTCCAGGTCATCGATTGCAGCCGCAACGCCAGCGACCCCTTGCAGGATCAGGATACGATTTTCATCCCGGCCCTGATCGGCGGCCTTGAAATGATCCGCCCGCCCAAAATCGATGAGGCACTGTATTGCTTTGCCCAGTTGACCACCGACAGCCACGAAGGCGATGGCAACAAGATCGTTGGTGACTTGTGGCTGGTCAACGAATCGAATGAATTACTGGCCCGCATCAGCGGTTTTGAAGGCCGCATTTCAAGCCGCAAAGCCTTGAAACTGGCGCTCACCACCCTGAACCCGGGCAAAACCCCGCAGGTGGTAGAACCGGAACTGTTGTATCAACTCGATTGGGAAAGCCTCGGCCTGCCCGCCTGGGCGGCCGATGCCGTCCCCCAATTACAGGCCGCCGGGCCAATGGCGATGGTGGCAACCGAGCGCTCGGCAGCGGTACTGGCCGCCCTGCGCGGCACCGGTTTGCAAGTGTACCTGATCGAACAAAGCCCGGCCTTTGCTGCCGGTGAGGGACAATGGCAATGCAATCTGGAAGATGCGGCGCAGTTGGCGCAACTGCTGGCGGCAATGCAGACCCGGCATCCTGGAGCGTGGCAATGGCTGTGGATTGCCGACGAATTTGCCAACGAGCAAACCGGTGCCGCACGCCACTGCCTGCCGCTGTTGAATTTGGTGCGCCAGTTGCGCCCGCACGCCAACGCCGTGCATGCGCTGCATGTGCTGACCCGCGCCGCCAAGGGACTCGACCGCCACCTGCCGGTTCAGCCATGGCACACCATGCTGTGGGGCATGATTCGCAGCGCCCAGCTTGAATGCCCCGAATTGCGTCTGAACCTGATTGATGTAACCCGCTCACGGGTGGCACGGCCGGACGTGATCCAGCCGGATCTGGTCAAGCTGGAAGCCAATTTGCCCGCGCTGCTGGCCGCACTGGCAGGGGCGAGCTCGCAAGCGCATGAAGGCCAGTGGCTGGTGCGGCGCGGTGCCTTGTGGGTGCCACGCCTGCATCCGGCCCTGGTTGGCACCTTGCCGACACGCACGGTAACCTTCAGTCCGGACAAAACCTGCCTGATCAGTGGCGGCATGAAAGGCCTGGGACTGGTCTTGCTGCGCTGGCTGGTTGAACAGGGAGCACGCCAGTTGGTGCTGCTCGGTCGTTCCGGGCCAACCCCCGAAGCCCATGCCCTGATTGCCGAACTGACGGCGCAATTGCAGCAGGAAGCCACCATTGCGCCCCTGCAGGTGCATTGCCTGGCGGTGGATGTCAGTCAGGCCGCCGCACTGCAAACGGCCTGGCAGCAAGTGGCGGCACACTGCGCACCGCTGGGTTCGATCTTCCATGTGGCCGGTACGCTCGACGATGGCTTTATCGACAGCATGGATCAGGCACGTTTTGAAAGCGTGTGCGCCCCCAAGGTCGATGGCGCGTGGAACCTGCACCAACTCAGCCAGGACATGGCACTCGACCATTTTGTCGCCTTTTCTTCCATCACGGCCATACTCGGTTCACGCGGGCAAACCAATTATGCCGCAGCCAATGCCTTCCTTGATGGCCTGATGGCATTGCGCCGGGCGCAGGGCTTGCCGGGGCTGGCAATCAACTGGGGCCTGTGGGCCGATGGCGGCATGTCGCAACAGATGGATGCACGCCACCAGCGCCGCCTGGCCGAAAGTGGCCTGAAACCACTGAGCCGCGAGCAAGGCATGGCGGCGCTCGGGCAACTGCTGCATTCGGATGCCCCGGCACGGGCGATGGTGGCCAATATCGACTGGTCAGCCTTCCTCACCCAGTACGGCGCACAGGTGCCGGGCCTGTTCCGGGCGCTCGACAAGCGGGTGCAAAGCGCGCCAGTGGCAGCACAAAACATTGGCGGCTTGCGCCATAAATTGCAATTGCTGCCCGCCGACGAGCGTGGGCGGGCACTGGACGACCATATCCGGCAGGTTCTGGCCAGCGTGCTGGGCTTCAGCAGCCCGAAGAAGATCAAGGATCGCGATAAATTCTTTGATCTGGGGCTCGATTCGCTGCTGGCGGTAGAAATCAAATCACGGCTGGAAAAAGATCTTGAAACCCGGCTTGCCACTACCCTGATTTTTGACTACCCGACCTTTGAAACACTCAGTGCCTTCTTGCGCAGCGAACTGACCGACCCGGCACTGAGCGATGCCGATACGGCGGCCACTGCGGCCGATACCGGTACGGCCGAACTGTCCGATGGCAGCACCAGTGCCGAAGTACTCGATGCAATGAGCGCGGAAGAACTCGACAGCTTGCTGGGCGACCGGCTCGACCGGCTTGGTTCTTTCCTCGATGAGGCTTAACATGAACACGGAAACGATTTGACCATGAACGCAAGCACCCCCGGCGCGACGCCGGCCCAAGCCCAGGCGCAGCAGCAAACGCAGCAAGTCACGCAGCAACTGACGCAGCGCCTGAAGAAGGCGATTACCGTGATTGATCAACTGGAAGGTCGCCTCAAGAAGGAAATCGATGCCAGGTCCGAGCCGATTGCCATCATCGGCATGGCTTGCCGTTTGCCCGGCGGCGTGCAAACGCCGGAACAATACTGGCAATTGCTCAGTCAGGGCATCGATGCAATTTCCGAAGTCCCCTCCGCACGCTTTGATATCAACCAGTACTACGATCCCGACAGCGCCGCCGCAGGCAAGATCAGCAGCCGCCATGGCGGCTTTATCAGCGGGGTCGATCAATTTGACGCCAGCTTTTTTGGCATCACCCCGCGTGAAGCGGCAACGCTCGACCCACAACAGCGGCTGCTGCTTGAAGTATCGTGGGAAGCCATGGAAGACGCCAACATCCTGCCGGAACGGCTGTATGGCAGCAATACCGGGGTGTATGTCGCGATGAGCGGCTCCGATTACATGCTGGCGCAAGCCAAATACATGGGCGAAGCCGAAATTTCGGCCTACTTCGGCACCGGCAATGCCCATGCCGCCGCCTGTGGCCGCCTTTCCTACACGCTCGGTTGTCAGGGTCCCTGTTTTGCGGTCGATACCGCCTGTTCTTCGTCACTGGTCGCGTTGCACAACGCCTGCGCCAGCTTGCGCAGTGGCGAGAGTGACATGGCGCTGGTTGCGGCCGCCAACCTGATTTTGACGCCCGATGTCAGCATCACCTTCTCGCGCGCCCACATGCTGGCCGCCGATGGCCGCTGCAAGACCTTTGATGCCGCCGCCGATGGTTATGTGCGGGCCGAAGGGGTGGCTGGCGTGTTCCTGAAGCGGCTTTCCGATGCACGTCGCGACGGTGACCCGATACGGGCCGTGATTCTGGGCTCGGCGCTGAATCAGGATGGCCCCAGCGCTGGCTTGACCGTACCGAATGGGGTAGCACAACAGGCGGTGATTCGGCAAGCCCTGAAAAACGCCCGGCTGCAGCCCGATCAGGTGGATTACGTCGAAGCCCACGGTACCGGCACCTCGCTTGGTGACCCGATCGAAATCGGCGCGCTCGGTGCCGTCTATGGCAGCGCGCGCGAACCCGGACAACACCTGCTGGTCGGCTCGGTCAAGACCAATATCGGCCACACCGAA
>JBDLSU010000415.1:0-11417 GCA_039799405.1 Pseudomonadota bacterium
CGCTTGTCGGCTACCTCGCTCTCAAGAATCAGACAATGTTGGCAAGTTTAATCCAGTACCTCAACCTTCCAGCCCAGCCGCCCAAGCCCCCACATCCTGCTTCTTGATCGCCAACGCCATCATCTCCGGAAACTGATCCGGCGTACAAGCAAAGCACGGTATCCCCATCGCTGCAAACTGCGCTGCATGGTGGTGGTCATAACTCGGCGCACCCCGGTCGTCCAGCGCCAGCAGCGCAATCGTTTGCACCCCGCTATCGACCAGGCTTCTGGCGCGCGCCAGCATTTGGGCGGCGTTGCCGCCTTCGTACAGATCGCTGATCAAGATAAAAATGGTTTCTTGCGGGCGTTTGATCAGGCCCTGGCAGTAGGCCAGCGCGGCGTCGATGTCGGTGCCGCCGCCGAGTTGGGTGCCAAACAGCACTTCGACCGGGTCGGCCAGCAAATGGGTCAGATCGACTACGGCGGTGTCGAATACTACCACCTGGGTGCTCACCGCCCTGATGCTGGCCAGCACCGCAGCAAACAGGCTGGCGTACACCACTGACGGGGCCATCGAGCCGCTTTGATCGACGCACAGCACAATGTCGCGCAAGCTCTGGCCCTTGCGGGCGAAGCCGACGCGGCGTTCGGGGATGATGGTCTGGTAATCAATCTGGTAATGGCGCAGATTGGCGCGGATGGTGCGCAGCCAGTCGATTTCGTTGTGGCGCGGGCGGAAGTTGCGGGCGGCGCGGTTGAGGCTACCTGTGACGGCCTGACGCAGTGGATTGGCCAGTTTTTGCTCCAGTTGCTGCACCACTTTGCGCACCACCTGGCGCGCGGTGTCCTTGGTTTTGTTGGGCATGATGCGGTTGAGCGAGAGCAGGGTGGCGACCAGGTGTACGTCTGGTTCCACGCTGCGCAGCATTTCCGGCTCCAGCAACATTTGCTGCAGGCCCAGCCGCTCCATCGCGTCTTTTTGCATCACTTGCACCACGCTGGAGGGGAAATATTCGCGAATATCGCCCAGCCAGCGCGCTACGTTGGGGGCGGATCCGGCCAGATTGCCTTTGCGCGGCTGGCCGTCGTATAGCGAACTTAAGGCACGATCCAGTCCGGCGTCGGCCGCGCCCAGCGCCAGATTGTCGGCTTCGCTGCCCAGCATTAAACGCCAGCGCCGTTCCAGTGCGGCTTGGTCCGGTGGGTGTTTGGCGGTGGGGCCGGATGGTGGCTCGATTTGGCTCATGCCTGCTCCTGTGAGTGGTTGCTGCTGGCGCTGGCGCTGGCGCTGGCGCTGGTGTTGGCGTTCGGGTTTGCGTCATTGTGCGCGCCAAAGATTTGCCGCAATATTGGCAACACCAGTGCGGCGCGCTGCGGGTGGACTTCATGCGTAGCGGCGTTTTTGGGGCCAAGCTGTATTGCACCCTGACCGACACGCTGCGCCAGTTGACGCCGTTCGCCTGCGGCAAAGGTAGCAAAGGTGCGGCGCAGCAGCGGTAATAGTTCGGTGAATACGGTGTCGTTCAGGCTGGCGACCCAGTTATGCAAAATCTGCCACAGCGCATCATTCATCACCAGTAACAAGCCACTGCCCTGCAAAAAACCTTCCAGCCATTCGGCCGTTTCCAGAGGCTTAATCGGATTGCTGCACGCCAGCGCCAGGGCTTGTGCGGTTTGTTCTACTTGCCAGGCTTCATGCTCAATCAACAGCCGTACCGCACGCCCGGCTACCAGCGCATGCACATTGCTACCTGTGCAGCGCGCCAGCGCGTCCAGCCATTGCGCCAGATAGCTTTCGTTTTGCAGCAAGCGCAGTGCGCCATCGGCCTGGTTGATTTGCTTCAGCAGTGTTTGCGCGGCTTCGGTATTGATGCCGTGCGCCGCCAATGGCAGCGCGATGCAGGCCCGGGTGATCAAGCCATCCAGCACTTGCGCCACGCTGGCGGTATCGGTACCACGGGTATTGCCATAGCGTAGTACATTGGCCAGCGGGGCCAGTGCTTGCAACAGCAGGCCCGCATCGTGGGTATGGGCGGCCAGCGCCTGCATGGCTTGCATCACCACCGGCACCGCCTCGCGCGCATCGGCCAGCAGCATTTTTTCCACCAGTTCGGTCAGGCGCGGCAAGTGTTGCACCTGTACGGCCTGATGGCACAGCCAGGCGTTGACCGCTGCTTCTAACGTGGCACCCCAGACATTGGCTTCGATCAGGCTCAGATCAAATTCCGGCTTCCAGGCCAAATCCCAATGTTCATGAAAACTGCCGCTCTTGCCACTGACGCGCCGGGTACGGCCCCAGTCCACCCCCAGCATCGCTAGCCGATGCAGCAAGATGCTTTTTTCCAGATGGCTGGCTTGGCGCAAATCCAGTTCCAGTTCGCTATGTTCCAGCCGGGCGGGCAGGCGGCAGGATTTTTGCAATTGCTTTACGTCTTGCAGCAGTGGCAGCAAGGGGCAATCGGCCGGGATTTGGCCCAAACGATCCTTCACCAGCAGTTCGCGCTCGATCAGTTTTAGCGGCGCATCGGTATGGCCGAACAGCGTGCTTTGCAGCGCGGTCAACAATTCATCCAGCCCCGGGCGCGAGCGCTCGCGCAGGCTGGCCAGGGTGTCGGCCAGGCGCAGGGCTTCGATCACATTGCTGGACGATGCATCCAGATCGTGCTTACGCAGCAAATTGGCGCAATCAATCAGCCAGTGCAGCGCGGCTTTTTGCGGTGTGCGCCACAGGTGCTGATACCAGCCGGGCGCACTGATGCCTGCGCCGTAACCGCTGTCAAGAGCCAATCGGCCATAAGTCCACGGCGTCCAGGTGGCGGCCACTTTGGCTTTGGGCAGATTTTTTAACAGATCAGCATCCGCCTTGGCGCTGGGCAGGTTACGCAGCGCCGGTACGTGCCAGGCACCGCAGACCACGGCAATGGTTTGATAGCCTTGTTTGATGCCGAGCCGGATTTGCTGACGCATCGACGCTTCGCGCCGGGCTTCGCGCAGGCTCAGGGTTTCGGCCAAATCCTGACGCGCTACCGTCATCATTTCTTCAATCGCGGCGAACAGTTCCAGGCTGTCCTGGCGTTGTTCGACCAGATGATCCCACCAGGTATCGCTGTCGGCAAAGCCCGCCGCTTGGGCCAGCCAGCCGAGTGCGTCGCCGGATGGGTGGCGCTGCGCGCCCTCCAGGTTGCTGCTATCGCTTGGTGGCCCGGCTTGTGGCTTGGTTTGCAGCTCGCTTGCCGGATCGGCTTGCGCAACCGATTCCGGCTCTGAACCAGGGTCCGGCCCGATCTCAGTAACGACATCAGCCAAAGCATCAGCCGCCGCCTGCACCGACATCGCCTCGGCAATTTGATGCGCTTGCGGCAAATCGATAAAACGGGTCGGTACGCCGTGCTGTTGCCCGTAGCAAATTGCCTGCCACTCGGGTGAAAATTCGGCAAACGGGTAGTACACCGCATGCTGCGGCATGGCCGGGGCGTAGATCAACATCGCCACCGGGGGCTGCATGTCGGCTTTGATGGCGAGCGGCAGCAAATCGTCGGCTTCGGGCGGGCCTTCGATCAAAATCAAATCCGGTTGCAGCGCCGCCAGCGCCTGCGCCAGACTGCGCGCGCAGCCGGGGCCGTGGTGGCGGATGCCGAAAAGATGGACGGCCATGGTCTACAGCACGGCGCGGCAGGCGCGGTACAAGTCTTTCCAGCCTTCGCGCTCCTTGACCACGGTTTCCAGATATTCCAGCATCACCACCCGGTCTTGCACCGGGTCTTTCACTACCGCACCAATCACGCTGGAAGCCAGATCCGCACCGCGCAAAGTGCCGTCGCCAAAATGTGCGGCCAGGCTCATGCCATTGGTGACCACCGAAATGGCTTCAGCGGTGCTCATGCTGGCGGAGGGGGATTTGAGCTTGGTTTTGCCGTCTTCGGTTTGCCCGGCGCGCAGTTCGCGGAAGATGGTGACGATGCGGCGAATCTCGGCCAATGCCGGTTTTTCGGCCGGCAATTCCAGCGCCCGGCCCAGGCTGGCGACCCGGGTTTCGACGATGCGTACTTCTTCTTCGGCCGATTCTGGCAGTGGCAACACCACGGTGTTGAAACGGCGTTTCAAGGCACTGGAGAGTTCATTCACGCCACGGTCGCGGTCATTGGCGGTGGCAATCACGTTAAAGCCTTTTTGCGCTTGCACGTATTGATCCAGTTCCGGAATCGGCAGCAGTTTTTCTGACAAGATGCTGATAAAACTGTCTTGCACTTCCGCCGGAATGCGCGTCAATTCTTCAATCCGTGCCAGCTTGCCGCTTTGCATGGCGCGCATCACCGGGCTGGGTACTACGGCTTCCAGGCTTGGCCCTTTGGCCAGCAGTTGCGCATAGTTCCAGCCATAGCGGATGGTTTCTTCACTGGTGCCAGCGGTGCCTTGTACTACCAGGGTGGAATTGCCGGAAATGGCGGCGGCCAGATGTTCCGATACCCAGGATTTGGCGGTGCCCGGCACGCCCAATAGCAGTAGCGCGCGGTCGGTGGCCAGGGTGGCGACGGCGATTTCGATAATGCGCCGGTTGCCGATGTATTTGGGCGTAATCTCGGTGCCATCTTCCAGCGTGCCGCCCAGCAGATATTGCGCCACCGCCCACGGCGAAAGCAGCCAGTTGGGCGGGCGTTGGCGCGTGTCCTGATCTTTCAGGGCCTGCAATTCGTGGGCAAATTGTTGCTCGGCATGCTGGCGCATGACGGCGTCGATATTGCCGGGCGTGATGTGATTCGGGGCTTGGCTCATTGCTCTGTCTCCAAAAAGCTCGCTTCAAGTTGGTGGCGGAAACGCAGGGTTTCGTGAAATTTGTCGATGGCGTCCAGCCACTGGGGCCAGTGCGGCCAACTGGTGCCGGGCCAGCCGTGCTGGGTATAGTCGAGGCTGGCAATATCCAGCCATTCGCTCAATTGCTTGAAGCGGTGGCGGATTTCCCATTCGTGGAAAAATGGCTTGTCATGATTATGCAGCGCGCTTTGCGCATGCTGGAAAAACGCTTGCGACAAGGTTTTTGACAGCGGCTGGCTACTGCTGCGCTGCTGGCTCCATTGGTTGAGCATGGCTTGCGCCGGGTTTGATATGGCAATCTCGGGATGGCGCTGGTGGGCACCTGGTTGGCTGCTTTGTTCCAGCCATTGCAGCAGCAGCTTTTCCTGCATCGCATCCGGCAACAGCGTAAAGTGCTGCATCAAATCCGGCAACAACCCATAGTCAAAACCCGGCCAGCCCGCGCCGATGTGGCTTAGCACCAGTGCAAACCAGTCACAATTTTCCTGATTGGCGCGGTATTGCAAGGCGCTGGCGGCAGCCTGGGCGATGGCGCTATGCAGTGGGCCTTTAAATTCCTGCTGGCCCAATAGCGCCAGCACTTGTGCCGGGCCAAGCTGCCATTGCTGGCACCAAAAGCCGGGGTGGCTGCTGCGCATCAAATCACACAGCCACCCGGCTTTTTCACCCAGACCGTTGAGCTTTTGCGCACCAACGCCATCGCGCTTCATGGCTTTGTCGCAGGCATCCGGCAAGCTCAGGTGCAGTTCAATCTGGTTTGGGGCTGCATTGGCTGCGCTGCTCAGTTGCGCCAGCAATCCGCCAATCTGCGCTACCAGCCCGGTTTTGCGTTCGATCCGGAACAAGGCTTGCAGCCGTTGCTGGCAGCGTTGCATCAGTTGCGAACCGCTCATGCTGCGCAGCAAGTTGATTGCCGCCATGCGCACTTCCTTGCGTTTGTCGTCCAGCGCGGCTTCCAGAAAGGCTTCGTCATCCGGGCTTAAATTCACTGCCAGGCAGGTCAGCAACTGGGCGCGGTTTTCCGGGGCTTCGCTGGCCCAGTCGGCTTCCAGCCGGGCGCGCGCGGCGCTGGCTTTGTTCTCACCTTCGTGCGCACGTTCGTGCTCACGCTCAGTTGCACGTTCTTGCTCCCGCTCCCGCATGACGCGCAAGGCGCGCATGCGGTCGATCTGGTTGCCGTGTTGCCACTGGCTTTCGATATCATCCGCTTCCACCGTGCCGTAGCGGCGCGACCATTCCGGGTGCTGCGCCACCAGCCAGTGGCCGCGTGCATCCAGCAAGGGTGTAATCAAGTCGTGCAGATGCGGTTTGTTCATGCCGTCTTGCAATAGCGTGACCAAAAACTGGTGCGGCAAGCGCGCTTGCGCCTGCCCGGCGCGGGCCAGCCAGGTTTCCAGCAGTTCTGCATGAATGCCGCGCAAAATCAGGTGCAGGATGTGTTCGGCGGCGGGTGGGCAGTGGCGGCTGTCGGGGTTGGCGGCGGGCATGCTGCGGCCGGATGGCGCACCCGGGATGGCGTGCGCGCTGCTGGTGGTCGGGGTAAACCCTGCGCGCTGCCACAAATCATTGGCGGCCATGGCTTGCCATAACAGCGCCGGGTTGGCTTCCTGTGCAGCGCTTTGCAGCAGGTCAGCAATTTCAGCGCATGCGCCCAAATCCGGCGCTTTGAGTGGTGCCCGTCTGCTGCCAGCCAGCAAGGCTTTGTGCAGGGCGGGAGCGAGTGGAGGCAGGTTGGCAGACATCAGACTGGCTCCATATCAAAGCTGTGGATACGTTCTGGGGTGGCGAGCGTGAGCGGCCAAAAGCTGTAGCCATTCCACAGGCCAAACACGGTGGCGGCATGGCCGCCGGATAGTGCCAGCATCAACCAGCCCTGGGTAAAGGTGGCATCAATGGGCAGATAGCTTGCGGCATCGCTTGCAGAATCAGTGCAACCAAGCGCAAACGCTGCTGCGCCCTTGCCATCGGTGCCCGTGGCTAAATAGTGCGGTGTCACGTCGGGCAGAAGCATCGGATATTGATCCAGCAAGGGGTTGCAGGCCAGCAGCGCGGCGTAGTCTTGCAGTTCTCTGGCAAACCCAGGCTTTGCATTCTCATCCGGATTGGGCTTGGTAGCGGGCACTCCTGCGTGCAACCGGGCTTGCGGCGCACTGTCGGCCTGCGCATCTGCCGCCATCAGCGCCCGTAGCGGGGTGGCACCGGGGTAAAAATGTAGCTTGCCGTGGTATTGAATGGCAGGCAGCAGCGGTGGCGGCAGGGTTTGACCACCTGCTGCAAAGTGCAACAGCATGGCCCAGCGCCCACTGTTTTTGCCGCGCAAATAGGTAGCGCGGCGGCTGATTTTATCGTCTTGCTGGGTTTGTTGGCCGCACACTTGCCACACATCTTCCAGCGGCGCTTGTGCCAGGGCATCCTCTTGCGGTGTGGCCCAGCCGATGGCGCTGCGGATATCGGCTTGCCATTCCGGGCCAAATTGTTCCAGCCGGGCATGGCATTGCGACAGCAGCGCCAGTTGCGCCAGCTCGCGCCCCACCGCCAGTTCCCAATGGGCAGCGCCTTGTTTGCTATACAGTAGCGATCCTGCCTTGCGGATGCGATACGCCAGCCCCGGCGCTTGCGCATCCACCATGCGCGCGGCCATCGCTTCCCAGTTGGCGGCGGGTTTGCCGGGCAAGCCAGCCAGCCCTTCGCGCGCCAGGTCTTGCAACCAGGTGTCGAGCAATTCAAACCCTTGCGCCACGTTTTGCGCGCGCTTGTCCTGGCGCTTTTGCTGCGCCTTGTCGCGCGCGGCCACTTGTTCCGGGCTTAAAGTGGCTTCCTGCTGGGCTGCTTGTTCCTCTTTGGCGGCTTTCTTTTCGCTGCGCTGTTCGCGGCTGTGCAACCACTCGCGCACCCATTCCGGCGCCTCGTCTGAACCAAACGCCGCCGCCTGTTTGGCAAACAACAGGTATAAGCCCAGCCCATGCTTGCAGGGAAACTTGCGGCTCGGGCAGGAACATTTAAAGGCCGGGCCAGCCAGTTCAATCTGGGTGCGGTAGGGTTCCTTGCCACTACCCTGGCACAAACCCCACAGGGCTTGCGCATTGGCACCCAGGCCCGACCAATACGAAGGACTGGCCTGGCCGCTACCGGCTTTGGCAGAAGCGGGATCAGGCGCAAGGGCCAGGATTTGTTCGGGCGTCAGGCTCATGTTGTTGGTGCGGAAACGGCTGGGTGGCAAATGAGCGTAAGGCTACAGGAATTTTGTGGTGGTGGGTAGATACAGATTGCGGGATTTTGGGGCGGTACAGTTTGCTTGGGGGATTGTAGCTGGGCGCAAATTTACATGAATCTGTCCCCGCACCATTTTTCTCCAGTTACTCAGCATTATGCCGCGATGCTTAAACTGTCTGGCAATAAGCTGGAAGTACCATGCTTGCGTGTGATCTTGTTAGCCGATGTAGCCAAACTTTGTGCAGCGGCAGAATAGGCCGGATGAAAATCCCTTTGTCTGCTGGCTTGATCGATGATCGTTGCGGCCAGAGGGTGACCATCGTCAAGGCGAACAAAAAATTGCGGTGGATGGAATCCTGCCGCAATTCCTCTTGCCGCTTCCAGTGAAATGGGCAGCTTAAGGTATCGTGCATCTTCAAGCACCAGTACCATGCCCTCGGCAACACCATCCAAATAGCCTAAAAACTCGCTTTCGGTTAAACCGGACACGGCACCAAACTGTTGCCAAAGCATACCGGGTGCTGCGCTGTGGATGGCAGTGACTTTGGCCCGGCCAACAATGGCACCGATTGGCAGGGTGACATAGACCCAAACCAGGGTGCCAGGCGTGACATGCATGGTGCGACGGCGTAATTCAATTTGTTTGCGGCCAGCAAAAATGTTTTCCGCATGGCGCGGTGCCAGTGAAATCAGGATGTGGTCGTGCTTATTCATGATGAAATCCTTCTGCCAGAATCGTCTGCAATTGCACCATGAGTGCAGATGGGCACTTGGACGCAGCCCAATTGCTGCTGCGTCCAGGACGAATGATTTGTAGCAAAAATGATTACTGCTGATGCACCATCACCGCCTGCGCAGGCATCGGTGCCGGGAAGCCCGCTTCTGCCAGTGCTTCGCGAATCATGCGGTTGGTATCGAAATACACTTGCCAGTAGTGGTCGTTATGGCAGTATGGGCGCACCACCAGCACTGGCCCAACCAGGGTAAAGTCGGCGATTTCGACATCCACGCCGGGGTTTTTGATCACGTTGGGAATGGTGGCGATTTTTTCGCGCAGCAGCTTCATGGCGGCATTGTGGTCGGCGTTGCCAGCCAACTGGCATTTCAGATCGACCCGGCGGAATGGGTTGGCGGTGAAGTTCTGGATGTTGTCGGAAAAGATTTTGTTATTGCCCACCATGGTCATGATGTTGTCCGGGGTGTCGATGGTGGTGGTGAACAGGCCGATTTCACGCACGGTGCCGGTGACGCCTGCGGCGGTGACGAAGTCGCCGACTTTATACGGACGCAGCACGATGATGAAGGCACCGGCGGCAAAGTTGGCCAGCAAGCCCGACCAGGCCATGCCAATCGCAACACCTGCGGCGGCCAGGATGGCGGCGAAGGTGGTGGTCTGGAAGCCGAAATAACCCAGAATGCCCAGCACCAGCATGACATTCAAAATCACGCGGATGATGGAGCCAACATAGCGCATGATGGTGGCGTCGATTTTTTGTGTATTGAGCGAGCCTTCGATCATGCGAATCGCAATGCCAATCAACCAGCGGCCAATAATCCAGAATGCCAGCGCGGCCAGGATTTTGATGCCGAAATCTGCTACATAAGTCCAGGCAATTTCCTGGTATTTTTGAATCTGTGCTGCATCCATTTGCTTCTCTCCCTTTGAGTTTGTGAATTGTTTGCGAATTCATGGTTTGCCGAGGGCCGTATACAAGGCAAAGTACAAGGCAAAATACAAGGCGCACTGATTTTAACTGAGCAGTAGTCAACTTGAAGCTTTGCGTGGCAAATTTTTGCTGCAATGGCATCGATTGCTGTTAATTTGCAAGATGGGTGCGGTAAGAATGAAACACCCTGCGTGGTACGCCGGAGTGGCGCGCCGCACAGGGTGGCAGGCTGATGCGTAGTATCGGGCTTGATTACAGTTTGGCTAAAACCAAATCGGCCGTTTGTAAGGCCCCTTCGACCCAGCCCTGGGCGTCGGAATAGGCTTCGCCGCAGATGAACATCGGCAACTTGCTGCCCGGTTGCACAATCTGGCGAATCACCTCAGCGCTCTTGACGCCAATATTCCAGCTATTCCAGCCACCCCCAAACGGATCAGCACCCCAGTCGCGGTAGGCTGCATTGCGCACTGGCGGGGTATAGTCGAGATCATGGATTTGCTGTAACTGGCGCGCCACTTCTTGCACCATCGGCTGCGGAGCGCGGTGCTGGAACCAGTTCATGTCCTGATTTTTCGCGCACAGTTCGCCATCGAAGCTGTTCTCCGGCACATAGCCCCCGGCTTTTTGCCAGGCAAGGCTGCGTTTGCTGCGCAAGCCATCCCAAAAACCGATATTGGTGCCATCGTCATAGCTGGCCAGCAGCATGGCCGGGCCGTGGGTGGCGGGGCTGCCGTTGCTATTGGGCCAGTAATAGGTTTGCCGCACTGGCAGATCGGTGACGGTGCGGCCGGATTGAACCGGGAATGCCTTGCCCTTGGCATCGGTATAGCCCGCAGCGCGCCACCATGGGTAGGCATAGGTGGTGAACAGTTTGAACAAGGGGCGCGGGGTAACGCTGCCGATCAGCTTTTGCACTGCTGGCGGATTGAGTGGCGGGCTGGTCGGTGTCAGCAGTTCGAGCGAGCGGCGCGGCATCGCCAGGATCAGGGTATCGGCCTGCAAGGATTCCCGCCCGATTTGCAGGCTGAATTTGCCATGGCTGTGATCAAAACCATCCACCTTGGTATCGAGCCGGATTTCGCCGCCGAGCTTTTCAAACAAGCTCGCCAACGTCAGCGGTACGCCCTGGAACCCTTTGCAAAAGCCCTTGTATTCCGGCGTGATGCCAAAGTCGCTCAAATACCAGGGAATGGCGTCGGCCGCATTCCAGTTGGAGAGGGTGGAATTGTAGCCACCGGCATCTTCACCAAAGCGGTAACCCTCGCCGCTCAAGACCCGTGCCAGCACATTCCAGAAGCCTTGCTGGTACAGCGGTTTGCCAGCAAATTCGGCATCGCGTGCCATGCGGCGGCGCTGGTCTTCGGTCAGGCTGGGGTCGGTAATGCCGGGCACGATTTGCTCAATCGCATTCACAATCACGCCGCCGGGCGAGTTGCCGGTTTCCAGAAACGACAGTTTGTACGGCACTTTGTCCGGGCGCGTAGTGAAGTCGGCCAGACGCAGGTATTGCCCACGTAAAAAGGCCAGGTTTTGCGGTTCATCCACCGGAAACGGGTAGGTTTCAATTTGCTGATCCGGCGTTAATTGGTCGTTCAGGTCGGCAATCAGCTTGACGATCAAAGGCTGGGCATTTTGCAGGATGCGCATGCCGCCCAGTTCTGCCACCATGCCTGGAATATCGGGCGGCGTCACCGACAGCAAGCGCCCGCCGATATGATCAGCCGCTTCCAGCACCACAATTTTC
>JBDLSU010000416.1:0-2990 GCA_039799405.1 Pseudomonadota bacterium
CTGTAAAAACCGGCCGTCATCACTGCGGCGATCAGGGTCAGGGCCGCGCCAATTTTGACAAAGGTATTCATGGTGTTACTCCGTTAAAAAATAGTGTGGATGTCGCTGGTGTACCTGCAGGGGAGCGAGCCGGGTGGCCTTGGCCACCGGGCCGTTACGCGCCCTTCAAAATGTTGTAATTCATGATGGCGTAGCGCTTGATGCCGATCAGCGTGTATTTGCCGACTACCAGATTGATCAGCAATAACATGATGCCGGTCATCATCAGGGCGACGCCTTTCCAGGCGGATGGGCTGCGGTCTTCCTTGTTGATGAAAAAGCGCATGACCCGTTTGTCGTCGTTGTCGCCAAAGCTGTCTTCTTCCAGCTCGATACTGGTGCCGTTGATGTGGATTTCGTTGCTGTCACGGTGGGAAAACACTGAATGATGGCGACCATGACGGGAATGATTGATGGTAACTTCGCCGACTCCGGCCAATCCGGCGGCGGTGACCGCGCTGCCACCGACCATCATCGCAGTTGAAACCATAAAGGATGCAAACAACAAGCTGGCAAATACGGTAGCCGGGATCAGCATGAACAAATTGAAGAAACCCAGGCCAATGAAAGAAAAAAACATGCGGGCCAGACTGCGCGGAGTTTTTTCCTGTTTGAATTGCTGGAAATTGACATTGGCCTTCAGGCGCGCTGCCACCAGCTTGGGGTCTTCCAGAGATGCCACAATTTCTGCTTCACTGCGGCCCAGGGTGGCACCTTCGATGAAGCGCAATTCGTAGGCACCTTGCATGTCCCGGATCACTTCGGCGGGCAAGCCAGCCAATTCGGCGCTCAGCTTATTGAGGTATTCAGTTTTGGTCATGTCGCTCTCCAGGGTTGGGGTTGATGGCGCTACTGTACCCAAACCGGACGCGCTGGCCCAGCGCAATGCGACAGACTGCAAAATTGGCGGATCAGGCGTCATCAAGCGCCGATAAGGGGCAGCAGGTTGCTAGTGCAATGCTGTCCCTTGCTGCGTGCGCAAGCGTTCACGATAAGCACCCGGATTAAAGCCCGACCATTCCTTGAAAGCGTGATTGAACGAGCTTTGTTCCTGATAGCCGAGCAGAAAAGCGATATCAACCAGGCTGAAATTGGCCTGGCGCATATAGTCGCAGGCCAGTTGATAGCGGGTTTGGTCCAGCAGTCGCTGGAAGCTGGCCCCGGCCTCGTTGAGCTTGCGTTGCAGGGTGCGCGGATTGAGCTGCAATTGCGCGGCAATCGAACTCAGGCGCACCTGATCCTGCGCCAGATTTTGCGCAATGGTTTGTTTTACCAATTGCACAATCGACGGCGCGCCATGGTTGAGCGTGCCAGGGGCAGGGCGCGAGCCATTGATATCAAGGGCGGATTGTTCCGGAGGGGTGCCTGTAGCACTGCGCGATTTGTTTTGCAGCAATTGCTCGGCGTGCTGTTGTAACACCGGATACATGCTGACATCGGCATTCGGCACCGGCAGCGCCAATATCGCCGCATCAAATTCAGCCCGGTTGTGGCTGGCTGAAAACTCGGGCAGCATGCCCAGCACGCGCAGGTATTCGTCCTGCGGCAAACCCGGATTGGCATGGGTAAAGCATAGCCGCCGGGCTGGTAGCGGGTGGCCGGTGAGCCAGGTACCAAATACCCGGATGCCAGCAAACACGCTTTCCACCAGATGGCGGCTGGCCCCGGGAAAGTGGCTGTGCCACTGATAACTGGCAAGCGCGCCATCCACCTGCAACTGCGAGCGCCCCAGATCATGCGCCAACCCTTCATAGCGCATGGTTTGCTGCAATACCTGCCCGATGTGATGGCAACTGAGCAAGATCAGCCCGTACACGGTGTAGGTGCCCAGTTTCACCCGTTCACCACAATGCAGGCCAAAAAACGCATCTTGCGTCATGTCAGCGGCGCGTGCCAGCAAATCCACATAGTGGCTGGCGGCAATCGATTCCGGTAGTGGTGAGAAAAAGTCGTCAGGCAAGCCGCTGGCGCGTGCCAGATCAAACGGCGTCAGGCCACCTGCGCTGGCAGTTTCCAGCAAGGGTTGCAAATAAGACCCGGCAACCCGGGCATTGGCGTGTTTAAACAAGTCAGATGTCATGAAAGCCCAATACAGCCCAGAACGCTTGAGATAAGATGTTGTCTACATTAGCCTGGTCGGCTTGCAGCTCGCGCTAGTATAGCAAGATACTCGTACCGGACAGCGTGACAAATCAATTTACTGCGAAGGAGTGGCCGTGCGTCGTTGGAATGGATGGGGTGAAGAATCAATCGAAACGAATTTGAACCCACAGGCATTGGAATTTTTGCAACAGCAAATCGGCCCGGGCATCACACCCGGCGATGCCGCCTTCGCCAGCGTGCTGACCAGCATTCCTGCCAGCCGCATGCCTGCTCATCCTTTGGTTGATACCAGCGCCGAAGTGCGGATGCGCCATGCGCTCGGGCAAAGCCTGCCGGACTGGCTGCGCTTGCGCTACGGTAAAATCGGCAAAGTGCCCGATGGCGTGGCCTTCCCGGAAACCGGGGAGCAAGTGGCCCAATTGCTGGCCTGGACCCGTAGCCTGAACATTATCGTGATCGCCTACGGTGGCGGCACCAGCGTGGTCGGTCATTTGACAGCACCGGATGGCGACAAACTGGTCTTGACGATTTCCATGGCGCGCCTGTCGCGCCTGATCGATCTGGACAAGCAGGCACAACTGGCGCGTTTTGGCGCAGGCGTGCTGGGGCCGGATCTGGAAGCGCAATTGCGCGCCTATGGCTATACCCTCGGTCATTTCCCGCAGTCATTTGAATATTCCACCCTGGGCGGTTGGGTGGTTACCCGTTCTTCCGGCCAGCAATCTTACCGCTATGGCCGGATCGAACAAATGTTTGCCGGTGGACGGGTCGAAACCCCGGTCGGACGGCTCGATATTCCCACCTTCCCGGCCTCGGCTGCGGGCACTGATCTGCGCGAAATCGTGCTT
>JBDLSU010000417.1:0-4131 GCA_039799405.1 Pseudomonadota bacterium
GGGTCGTGGTGTCGCAAGCAGCGCCCTTCCCGTTTACCATTACCAGTGGCATTGCCAAAGAATACCTGCATGTGATGGCTAAAATGGGCGTCAAAACCAAATCCTTCATTTCGATGGAAGGCTTCATCAATGCCAAGGTTGCGGTGGAAGGCTTGCGCCGCGCCGGGCGCGATTTAACCCGCGAACATTACATCAACGGGCTGGAAGCAATCGGCAAGTGGGATATGGATGGCTATCTGGTCAACCTGACCAAGAATGACCATTTGGGTTCGCGCTATGTCGAGTTGACCGTTATCTCCAAGGATGGTCGCTTTTTGCGCTGATATTATTGACTGATCTGATCATTTTTTTACCGGGCCAGGCTATTGATCTGGCCCGTTTGCTTGTGGAGTGTGCAATATGAAGAAACCCCGGTTATTTGCAACCATTTTTCCTGTTTGTTTTCGTTTTCTGCTGCTTCTGGCCGCAAGCCTGACCTTAAGCAGTTGTGGTGGCGATAGCAATTCTGCCAACCCCGTCAAGGCTTCCGGCACGCCACCTTTGCGACAAGCCACCGTCACCACTACCCGTACTGCTGCTGACTATCACTTTGTCGTCGAACAAGTCTATCTGGCTTATTTTGGTCGCCCCGCTGACCCGGCAGGGTTGCAGTTTTATTCGGAAGCCATGCTTCGCGCCGCTGCGCCCACAACGGTAGTCGATCTGAGCCGCAATTATGATAGCAATACTGGTCTGCGTGCCATCATCGACAGCTTTGGCAACAGCCAGGAGTCGATGGACTTATATCCCGGCGACAATACTGCCTTTATTACCGCGATTTACCACAACCTGTTCAGTCGTGAACCCGACAGCGGTGGTCTGGGATTCTGGGTCGGTGTGCTTGATGCCCGCCAAATCACCCGCGCCCGCGCCGCAATCAGCCTGATGGCTGGTGCGCAGTCAACGGATATTGACATCATCACCAAAAAAACCCAGGTTGCGGCCAATTTTACCCGGGGTGTGACCACTGGCTATGACACCCTGGCCGCCGCACTGGCAGCGCGCCAGATGCTGGCCAATGTGGTACTGGCCACCGATGTGGCAGCTTACCAGACCACGGTGGATACCACCCTGGCAGCCCTGGTAGCCCAGGCTGCCAGCAATAACTACCCGCAGGTGGCGGCAATTATCAAGGCCCGCTGCACGGTCTGCCATTCGCAGCGCCCCACTTTCCCGGGCTTTAGCAGCCCGCCACGCGGGGTCACTTACGACACATCGGAAGAAATTCATGCTTCGGCCCAATCCATCAATCAGGTGGCTGGTACATCAAGTTTCATGCCCTTTAATAATGTCACCAATATGACCAGCGATGAACGCAGTGTGATTCGCACCTGGATTAGTCTGGGCGCACCTTGATTGGAGCAGCGTAAAAACAAATCTGCCCAAAACCTGCCATAAATACACGGATGAAGCGTTGCCCTGCATGATTTCGTGCTACGCTTCAAACCGTTGGTCAAACAGGCGCGCCGATTTTGCGATGGCCTGATGCCTTCAAATCGTGTCAGCTTGCAATGGTTTTAAAATCTCCTTCAACCTTTATCATTTATGACATCACTATGGCTATTACACTCAACAAAGGCGGCAATGTCTCGCTAACCAAAACCGACCCCACACTCAAACATATTTTAATTGGCCTGGGCTGGGAAACCCGCGCTACCGACGGTTCGGCCTTTGACCTTGATGCCAGTGCTTTCTTGCTGGGCGAAAACGGCAAGGTGCGTGGTGACGCAGACTTTATTTTTTACAACCAGCTCAAATCCAGTGACGGCTCGATTGAACATACCGGCGACAATCGTACCGGTGCAGGCGATGGCGACGACGAAGCCCTGAAAATCAAACTCAATGACGTGCCTGCCAGCGTTACCCGCATCGCCATTTGCGTCACGATTCACGATGCCGATGTCCGTTCGCAAAATTTCGGCCAGGTGCGTGACGCCTTTGTCCGCATCGTCAATCTGGACAACAATGCCGAACTGGTGCGTTTTGATTTATCGGAAGACTACAGTTCTGAAACAGCCATGATTTTCGGTGAAGTCTATCGCAACAATGGCGAATGGAAATTCAAGGCGGTAGGCCAGGGCTATTCCGGCGGCTTGCATGCCATGTGCACCCAATTTGGCGTGTCGGTAGGCTAAAGGTAGTGGCCGGGCTGGCCCTTATCGGCGTCATTACTTCGTTCAACTGGAGCCATCATGCGCAAATTACCGGTCTATCTGGTGCTCGACACTTCCACCTCAATGGGCGGCGAGCCAATCGAAGCCGTCAAGGTCGGGGTTCAATCCTTGCTCACCACATTGCGGCAAGACCCCTATGCACTCGAAACCGCCTGGCTCTCGGTCATTACCTTTGACAGTTCTGCTACCCAGCTCACCCCTTTGACCGAACTGGCATCGTTCCAGGTGCCCGCCATCAGCGCCAAAGGCAGTACTTCGCTGGGTGACGCATTGAGCTTGCTCAGTGATTGCATCGGACGGGAAGTGAGCATGAGTAGCCCCGACAGCAAGGGCGACTGGAAACCGCTGATCTTCCTGATGACCGACGGTGCCCCTACCGACGACTGGCAAAAAGGCTGGGACAAACTCAGATCAACCCGCACCGGCATGATCATCGCCTGCGCCGCTGGCCTGAATGCCGATACCAAAGTCCTCAAGAGCATTACCGACAATGTAATCCAGTTGGCCACCGCCGACGAAAATACTATCAAAGCCTTTTTCAAATGGGTATCGGCCAGTATTTCGGTCGGTAGCCAAAAAGTCGAAAATGGCAAAAAAGAAGTTCTGGGTCTGGCCGAATTACCGCCACCGCCAGCCGAAATCAAACTCATTTTATAAGGAAGCAGCCATGGCAGTGACACTCAAAAAAGGGCAAGGCATTAGTCTGAAGAAAAGTGACAACGATTTATCCATGGTCACCATTGGCCTGGGTTGGGACATGCTGGAAGAAAAGAAAGGCTTTTTGGGCGGCTTGTTTGGCAAAAAAGAAGCCGAATACGATCTGGACGTGATTGCTTTCTTGTGCGATGCCAATGGCAAGATCCAGAATCTCGGACGTGACGCCAATGGTCAGGTTACGCTGGTGAATGGCGACGTGGTGTTTTTCAACAATATGCGCCATAGCTCGGGCCAGATCTGGAGTACCGGCGACAACCGCACCGGTGCCGGTGACGGCGACGATGAACAAATCATCGTCAAGCTCAATGACATGCCAGCCCAGTATTGCAAAATCGTGTTTCTGGTGCAAATTTATGGTGGCATCAAAAACGGCCAGAACTTTTCCAAAATCCAGAATGCCTTCATCCGGGCAGAAGATGGCAAGGGCAAGGAAATGGCGCGTTTTGACCTCTCCGGCGGTGCCCAGTACGCCAATTGTTGTTCGATGCTGTTTGCCGAACTGGACCGGGAACCGGGCGGCTGGAAGTTTTCTGCCGTTGGCTCGCCCTCACAATCCGACAATTTTGTCGAATGGATCAAACACTACGTCTAGGAGGCGTACCATGAGCTCACGCCGCTTGCCCGTTTATATCTTGCTCGACACCTCCGGCTCAATGCGGGGCGAACCGATCCATTCGGTCAATGTCGGCCTCGCCGCCATGCTGGCCGCCTTGCGCCAGGATCCGTATGCGCTGGAAAGTGTGCATTTGTCCATCATTACCTTTGACAATGAAGCACGCGAGTATTTGCCGCTGACGCCACTGGATCAGGTGCAGTTTCAGGACATTCATATCGACAACTCCGGGGCCACCTTCATGGGTGCGGCGCTGCACCTGTTGCTGGGGCTGATGCAGCGTGACATCAAAAAAAGCAGTGATGAAGCCAAGGGCGACTGGCGGCCGCTGGCCTTCATCATGACCGATGGCAGCCCTTCTGACCTGATGGATTATCGTTCTGCCCTGCCCCTGCTGAAGCAGCAAAACTTCAGCACCATCGTGGCCTGTGCCGCTGGCCCCAAAGCCAAGCGCGAGTTTTTGCAAGAACTGACCGATACCGTGGTCTTGCTTGACACCATGGACGCCGCCACCTTTGGAGGCTTCTTCAAGTGGGTTTCGGCCAGCGTTGCTGCTGGCAGCAGCAGTGCCAGTGTTCAGGGTGGTGT
>JBDLSU010000418.1:0-7059 GCA_039799405.1 Pseudomonadota bacterium
CGATATTTAAAAAAGTAAAACCCGGCGAACTTAATTCCGGGCTGTCCCAGCCGCAGTACACCGTGTTGCTGGTTGATGACGAACCGGACAACCTGAATGTGCTGCGCTCCATTCTGGGTAACCGTTACAATATTTTGCAGGCCAGCGATGGTCAGGAAGCACTGGATATGGTGCGTGCCATGCCCAATCCGGAACAACTGACGCTGGTGGTCAGCGACCAGCGCATGCCGCGCCTGACCGGGGTGCAATTATGCGAGCAATTGTGCGCCATCTCGCCCAATACCATGCGTATCATCGTCACCGGTTATATTGATATCGATGCCATCGTCGATTCGGTTAATCGTGCCAATATCTATAAATTCGTGATCAAGCCATTTGACCGCGATGAATTCGAGCTCACCGTGCAACGCGCCATCGAAGCGTATGAAATGAAGCGCAAGTTTGACGCCTATGTGCAAAATCTGACGCAAAAAGTTACGGAGTATGAAGCCTTATTACAACAGCGCGATGAAGAATTAAAAATCGCCCACGTCCGTCTGGCCGCCCTGGCGCAATAATATGGCGGGCTCGCCAGCCTGGCTGGCTGGCGTTGGCCCAACCGACTTTGCCCAACCGAATAAACACGGACCCGGCCATGGAATTGTTTGTACTCAATGAGCAAATCGCGGTGATGGAAGCGCAGTTGCAGCAAGCTGCCGACAGCGAGCGTCTGCCTTTGCTCCTGAGCCTGGCCTGGCAACTGCGCCAGCGTGATACCCCGCGTGCAGCGGCACTGGTGCAACAGGCCGCGCAAGTGCTGGAACATGTCCCGGCCGGAACCCGGCAGCAGCACCTGCCGCGCCTGCACCTGATCCAGGCAGAGCTCAACTGGTTGATGGCCGATTGTGCCAGCGCGCGCCAACTTGCGCACCAGGCCCTGCAGGGCTTTGCCGCACTGGGTGATACCACTGGCCGGGCCGATGCGCAGTGCTTGTTGATCTGGATCGCGCATGACAGCGCCGATTGGTCCGGGCGGCGTCGGGCGCTGGAAGCGGCCATGCTGGCGGTGGCGGGCAGCAGTACCGACCCGGTGCGGGCGCTGGCGGTGGAAGCCTGTTTTGCGCGCTTTGATGTCTGCATCAATATTGCGCAGTCGCAGCAGCGCTGGAGCGCCCGTCTGAACCAGGAACCCGCCCAAAGCGTGCCCACGGCCGCGTATTGGGTGCAAGACCTGCTGGCACATATTGCCTTGTCAGCGCAAGAGCGGGTGCAGGCGATTCGTCATTTCAGTGCCTCCTGCACGCTGGCGCTGGCCAGCGGCCAAAACATGCGGGCGCTGCTGGCGGCGCGCCAGATCGCTGCTTTGCTGATGCACTTTAATGTCTGGCATGGCGCGCTGGAATGGATGGAGCGCTGCTGCCAACTGGCGCGTCAGGGTGGCTGGCAAACGGCCTTGACCGATGCCGAAGTCACCAGCGCGCAGATTCTGCATCATTTGCAGCGCCACGAACAAGCCTGCCTGCTGTTGCGCCGGGTACTCGATTGCCCCATGCCGGATCAGCGCACTTGCGCCATTTTGCTGCAACTGGGCCAACAAGAATTGGCTTGCCAGCACTGGGAGCCCGCCCTGACCGTATTTTGTCGCCTGCAGTTGCTGGCCAAACAACACAAATGGCAGCAACAATTGTCGCAAGCGCAGCGCGGTCAGGCCCAGGCCCGGCTGGAACTGGGGCAAACCGAAGCCGCGCTGGCGCTGGCGCAGGCGGCGCAAACCAGCGCGCGCGCCCATGTGGCCGAACAAGTGGCGGCGCTGCAGGTGTTGGCGGCGATTCATTTGCGGCCCAATCACCCGGCTGCAGCACGGCTGGCGCTGCAATATTTGCAGCAGGCACTGGCCTTGCAAAACAATATGACCCCGCCACAGATCGGTGATGATTTGCTCGACCAGTTGGCCGATGCCCATGCCAGCCTGGGCCAACACCAGCAAGCGTTTGAATTTGCCAGCCAGGCCGCACAATTGCGCCAGCAACAGCATGAGCGCGCCGCCGCCAACCGCACCCTGGCGATGCAGGTCAGCCACCAGTCCGAACAAGCGGGCGTACAAGAGATGCATGCGCGTCAGTTGGCAGCCGAAGCACGGCGTGCCGAAATCCTGCAACAAACCAGCGCCACGCTGGAACATCTGGGGGCAATTGGTCAGGAAATTACCGCCCACCTGGAAGTGAACCAGGTGTTTGAAGTGTTGCAGCGCCACGTCCATCATTTGCTGGATGTGAGTTTTATGGCGATTTTTTTGATGGAGCCCGATGGCAGCGCCATGCAACTGGCCTGGGGCCGCGATGGCGAACAAGCCCTGCCAGCGATGCGGCTGTTGATGGACGACAGCGATACCGAACTCAACTGGCTGCAATGCGTGCGTGAACAGCAGCCGGTGCTGCAACATCTCGACCCTACCCTCGATGGCAGCAACTGGATTCCCGGCAGCCAACCCACCCTGAGCCGGATGTCCGCACCGCTATGCCTGGGCGAACAAGTGCTGGGCATGATCACCATCCAGTCGCGCAAGCGCAATGCCTACGGCCCGCGTGAAGAAAAAATCTTCCGCACCCTGTGTGCCTATAGCGCCATTGCGCTGTCGAATGCCGACACCCATGGCGAACTGGCGCAAGCGCATCAGATGTTGCAAGCCACCCAGCAGCAACTGATTTTGCAAGAAAAAATGGCAGGGCTCGGCACGCTGACTGCCGGGGTGGCGCATGAAATCAACAACCCCACCAATTTTGTGCATGTGGCGGCGCAAAATCAGCGGGTCGATATTGCCGAATTTGCCGAATTTGTCGCCCACCTGGTCGAAGCCGACACCGCGCCCGAGATCTTGCAGGCTTTTGATCAGCGCTTTGCGCGCCTGCAGGACAATATCCGCACCATGCTCAATGGCACCGGCCGCATCAAGACCATCGTGCAGGATTTGCGCGCCTTTACCCGCCTGGGGGCATCGCAAAAGCAGGCGCTGCAACTGTCACAGTGTTTGCATTCCACGCTCAACCTGGTGCGCGCCAGTTGGCTGGAAAAAGTCGAATTCAGCACCGAATTCGGGTTCGATCCGGTTATCGAATGCTGGCCTGCCCTGCTCAACCAGGTGTTCATGAATTTGCTGGTCACGGCCTGCCAGAGTATCGACCAAAAACGCCTGCAGCAGCCACACATGGGGCGCGGCAAGCTGGTGATACGCCTGCGCCAGCAGGGCAATGCTTTGCTGGTGCAATTTGAAGACAATGGTATTGGCATGGATGGGCCGACCCTGGCCCGCATGCGTGAACCGTTTTTCACCCCGCACGAAACTGGCACTGGCACCGGTAGTGGCATGGGCTTGTCGGTGGCGTTCGGGATAGTGCAAAAGCACGGTGGCCAACTGGATATCAAGTCGGTGCCGGGGGCAGGCAGTTGCTTCAGTATTTTGTTGCCACTGGCGTGAGGGAATGGTGATGGATTTTTTTGCCAGCAACGAACAGGTGGAACATCTGGAAGCCGATCTGGCGCAGGCACACGCAGGCCAGCGCGTGCGCCCGCTGGTAGCACTGGCCTGGGCGTTGCGGGAGCGCGACAGTGTGCGCGCAATACAACTGGCGGATGAAGCCGATGCTTTGCTGCAAAGCATCGTGGCAGAAACCACGAAGATCCGTGGCCTGCGTCTGCGCCTGTTGTTGCTGCGTGCCGAGATTACGTATTTCGATGGCGAAGTCGTGGCCGCTTGCGTCTTGCTGGACGCTGCCATGCAGGGCTTTACCCAAATGCACGATGCCCTTGGCAGTGCCGATGCTTGCTGGTTGCGCGGCTGGATCTCGTATTTTAGCGGCTGCATGAGTGAAGCCAGTCAGGATTTTGATGCCATGGCCTGTAGTGCCGCCGGGCACGACCCGGTGCGCCATGCCCTGGCTCAGGTAGCGCTGGCGCGCAACGTGGTGTTCACCGATGTGGCGCGGGCGCGCGCCTGCTGGGGCCAGCATTTCACTGATCTGGCCGTGGCAGACACCACGCAACACCCCGGTGCGCAGTGCTGGGTGCAGGATTTTCTTGGCATTCTGGCCCTGCAAAGTGGTGATTACGTGGTCAGCATCCGCCATTACAGCCAGGTCTGGGCGCTGGCGCAATTGAGCGGGCAAGTGCGGCGCGCCACCATTGCCAGCCGAAATATCGGTGATGCCTTCAATAAGCTGGGTGACCATCACAGCGCGCTGGAATGGCTGCAACGCGGGGTGCAACTGGCGCGCGAAAAATCCAGCTCGAAAGCGATTGGAGAATGCCTGACCCAAAGCGCCGACGCGCTGTGCCGCCTGCAGCGCTATGACAGCGCTTGGGAAACCCTGCAAGAAGCACTGGCCTTGATCGCCCCAATGACCCAATCGCGCGCCTATGCGCTGGCCTTGCATGGCCTGGGCGAAGTGGAACTGGCGCGCCAGCAATACCAGAGCGCGCTGGCCGTGTACCAGTTGCTGCAACCGCGTGCCGAGCGGCTCAGAAACCCGGAATTGCTGTCCCATGCCCTGTGCGGACAAGCCCGGGCGCTGCTGGCGCTGGATCAAAACCAGGCGGCGCTGCAGATCGCGCAGCGCGCATGGGCGCTGGCGGCCGGGCGTGTTAACGAGCAAATCGCCGCGCTCAGGGTGCTGGCAGCAATTGATGCATGCCAGTCCCGGGCAGCGATGGCTGCGCAATCAGGCGTTCAATCAGGCGTTCAATCAGACCAGCAAGCAGACAAGCAATCAGATCGCCAAACAGAATCACCAGCAGAAAATCAGGCTGCTGCAACTGCCCTGGACTACCTGCAGCAAGCGCGGCAACTGGCGCAAGGCGCTGGCAATGACACGCTGGCCGGAGAACTGTTGCACAGCATGGCGCAGCATCATGCCGCTATCGGTCATTTCGAGCAAGCCTGGCAACTCGGACGCCAGGCCGCACAGGCGCGGGAACGCATCCATGCCCGGCAAAACAGCCAGCGCACCGAAGCCATGCAAATCAGCCACCAGACCGAGCGCGCCGAAGCGCAGCAGGCGCAGCAGCGCGAACTGGCCTCCGAAGCGCGCCGCGCAGAGCTGTTGCAACAAACCAGCGATACGCTGGCGCATCTGGGCGCAATCGGCCAGGAAATTACCGCCCATCTGGCGCTGGACCGGGTTTGTCAGGTGATTAATCATCACTTGAACCGCCTATTGCCAGTGAATGTATTTGCTCTGGCAATTTGGGATGACCAGCAGCGCGGCTTGAACTGCATTTTTTGTATCGAAGATGGCATCATCAAACCGAATATCCGCATACCGGATTACATCATCGATCCGGCGCGGGAAAAGTACTTCGGCCATAACGACGTATTGCTGGTAGACCGCGATCCCTACCCGAATGAATTGGCCTGGCCCGATTTTCTCACCCCCACCTCCTGCCGCCTGTTCGCGCCTTTGTGCCTGGGTGACAAAATGCTGGGCATGATGACGATCCAGTCGCGCCAGCGCCATGTGTATGGCACGCGCGAAAAAATGGTGTTCCGCACCCTGTGCGCCTACGCCGCCATCGCCATTTCCAACGCCTACGCCCATGGCGAACTGGCCGAAGCGCACCGCCAACTGCAAGAAAGTCAGCGCCAGATGGTATTGCAGGGCAAAATGGCGGGTCTGGGCTCTCTCACCGCCGGGGTGGCGCATGAAATCAACAACCCGACCAATTTTGTCCATGTGGCAGCGCAAAACCAGCGTGCCGATCTGGCGCGCTTTGAAAAATTTGTTGACGATCTGGTCGAAGCCGAAGCCGCGCCGGAAGTGTTGCAAGGCTTCAAACAGCACTTTGCACGCATGAATGACAACGTCGCCACCATGCTCAACGGCACCGCCCGCATCAAGGCCATCGTCAAGGATTTGCGCAGCTTTACCCGGCTTGATGCCGAGCAAAAAACCGCCGTGCGGCTGGATGATTGCCTGGTTTCCACGCTTAACCTGGTGCGCACCAGTTGGCTGGAAAAAGTCGATTTCATTACCGAATTTGCCCCCGTGCCAGAAATTGAATGCTGGCCCGCCTTGCTTAATCAGGTATTCATGAATCTGCTGGTCAATGCCTGCCAGGCGATAGAAGAAAAGACCCTGCAAGCGGCCCCCAGCGTGCGCGGCAAGCTGGTGTTACGGCTGTTTCAGCAAGGCGAAAGCCTGATCGTGCAATTTGAAGATACCGGCATCGGCATGAGCGAAGCGGTGCAAGCGCATATTCTGGAACCGTTTTACACCACCAAAACCACCGGCAAGGGCACCGGGCTGGGTTTGTCGATTGCGTTTGACATTGTGCAAAAACACGGCGGCATCATCGGCTTTCAATCCACCCCGGGTGAGGGCAGTTGTTTCACCATTCAACTGCCGCTGGCCTGAAAGGACGCAAGATGGAATTTTTTGCCAGCGACGAACAAGTAGCGCAACTGGAAGCCATGGCACAAGAATATGCCCAACTGGGCGACTACGCTGCCGCCTGGGAATGGGACTGCAAAGCCGCCGCCGCGCGTGAAATCATTCATGCGCGCGAAGCCAATAACCGTGCCGCCGCCATGCAACTGACGCACCAGAGCGACCGCGAGCAAGCGCAAGCAGCGCATCAGCGGGAGCTGGCATCGGAAGCGCGGCGCGCTGAAATTTTGCAGCAAACCAGCGATACCCTGCAGCACCTGAGTGCCATCGGCCAGGAAATTACCGCCCATCTGGATGCGCAGCAAGTGTTTGAAGCCTTGCACCACCATATTCACCATTTGTTTGAAGTCACCAGCTTCGTAATCTACCTGCTCGATAGTAGCGGCACCAGCTTGGTGCCAGCTTTTGCAATTGAAAACGGCCAGCCGTTTGCCATGCGCACTGTGGCGGTGCAAGACCTGGTCGCCAATTCGGCGCGCTGCGTGCGCGAGCGGCGTGAGATTTTGGTCAACCATGATCCGCAGCCGGGTCAGCCGACCTGGGTGCCCGGCACCGTCAATACCCGTAGTGCCCTGTTTGCGCCGCTCATGCTGGCCGAGCGGGTACTGGGCGTGATGACGGTGCAAAACGCCCGCCCCGA
>JBDLSU010000419.1:0-5963 GCA_039799405.1 Pseudomonadota bacterium
GAATTGCCAGCAGCAGAACTACGCGCAGCGGTGATGCGCGGCAGCGGTTTGCTGATTGATGGCTTGAACGATGGCAAAAATAATCAGTTGGTGCAATGTGGCGGCGTCACTTACAACGGCAAATTTGCCAGCGCCGACCAGCCGCTGGCTTTGCTGGGCAGCTTGTTTACCCCGGGCGACTACCGCATTACTGCGTTGCCAGTGCAGTTAAGAGCCGTTTCACCCGCCGTGGCGCAAGCCAGACTCGGTCCAGTTGCCACGCCGTCCGATGGCATTATCAGCGCACAATTGGGGCAGGGTAAAACCCTGACCTTTGGCTTCGACCTGAGTGATACCCTGCGCAGCACCCAGGCGAGCGGCAGTGCGAGCGACAAGGCGCGTTGGCTGGATGTGACGCAAAAGAGTTTGTCCTGGCTCAAACCGGTTCCGGACAGTAGCAGCCCGGCCAGCTATTTTGGCGGTGAGATTGTTAGCGTCGCTACCCGCTTGCAAAATACCGGCAGCGCGGCCGTGGTGCAACTACTGCAAACCTTGCCTGCCGGGGCGCAGGTGATCAGCACCACGCCATTGGCCAATCCGGTCAGTAATGGCAGTGCCAGTTGGACCATTGCGCTGCCAGCCGGGGCCGACATTACGCTCACGCTACGCTTGCGCCTGCCTGCAGGCAGTGGCAATGTCAATCTGCTTAGCCAGATCAATTTGCTTAATGATGGTGTGGCCAGCCCCTATAAAACCCTGAACCTGGAGTTTTTGGTAAGTGCCAGCACGGATTCGATCAGTCAGTTTGCCACCGACATCAGTGCGCTCAGACTCACTACCAATGCAGAAGTTGATGCCCGTAGTGCGATTTTGGCCGAATTGAGCAAGGTGAGCACGGCCTTGAGCCGCAAACAGTTTGACCAGGCTCTGCGCCGCCTGTTGCTGGTGCAAGCCCGTCTGGCTCGCATTGACAGCGATGGCGCGCAGGCGGCCAAACTGGCACGGGTGATTGCGGCAGTACAGGCCCAGAGCAATAAATAAGTCCGGCAAATAACATCGGCCAACCGATCAGGAGAAAAAGCCATGTTCCGTAACCCAAGTTTGCGACGATTGATCGCGCAAGTGGTGCTGATCACGTTTTACAGCATGAACCTTAGCAGCGTACTGGCACAAAGCAGCAATCCGGCTGCGCCCACCAAGCCACCAGCCAGCATCGCTTTGCCTGATCTGGTGCCCTTGCAAAACAATGCCAGTAGCACCCCCGTCAACGATGCTACGCTGTTGCCGCTGACGACCAAACCAGTCACGGCTGGCACTCGTGATACCGGAAAAAGCACCAGCACAGGCACTATCAGCGCCCGTGCCTATTCGCAGGCGATGGCACAATTGCAGGATTTGAGCCAGCAAGCCACCCAGGCGCAAGCCAATCCCAACTGGCGCGCTGCCCAGTTGCAGGCCCAGGTGAGCGCAATGCGCAATCAATACCGCATCGTCCTCAAATATGAAGTGCAGGCGCGCGATGCGTTTGTCAAAACCGGCGAACAAATTCGTGCCAAAGGTTTGCCTGCCATTATCTTGCAGCGCCAGCAAGCCGCGCTGGCCTTGCAAAATGAACGCATCAGCAGTTTGCGCAGTGTGATGGCACAACTTGATGCCGCTGCCAGCGGTAAAGCCGATCCGGTACAAGCCATCGCTGGCCTGCAACGACTAACCAGCCAATTCAGCAGCCAGACCGATCAAAAACCCACCAGCGTTGGCAAAACTACGGCACGTGCCCCGCAACGTGCTTTGGCTACCAGTAGCGCCAATGCCGTGGGGCCAGTCAGCAGCCTGTCCAAACTGGCCTTACCCGAACGCTTGCCGAATCAGGCGCCGCTGCCACAAGATTTGAGTGAAAGTCCGGATCTGCAATTGACGCCGGAAATTCGCGCGCTGGCGGCCAGCCTGAACAACAACCCGGTTCAAATTGCCAACTGGGTGCGCAGCAATATCCGTTTTACTCCCGGCATCGGCAGCATGCAGGGTGCCGCCGCTACCTTGCTGGCACAAAGCGGCAATGCCACGGACAGCGCCAGCCTGTTAATTGCCTTGTTGCGTGCGGCCAATATTCCGGCACGTTATGTGTATGGCACGATTGAAGTCCCCGCCGCGCGCTTGCAAGCCTGGCTCGGGGTTGAGCATATCGATGCGGCGCAGCGCTTGCTGACCCAGTCCGGGGTGGCGAATCAGGCGGTGCTGGTAGCCGGGCAAAAAAGTGCGCTGCAACTGGAACATGTGTGGGTCAATGCCTGGGTCGATTTTGGCCCCAGCCGCGGCGCAGTCAACCGTAGCCCCAACACCTGGGTACCGATTGACCCCAGCCTGAAATTGCGGCCGATTGCCCCAGGGCTGAATCTGCGTAATGCCATCAGTCTGAATGAAGCAGCGGTGTTTGATGCGACTAAAAGCGGTGCCAGTTGTACGCTGGACGCCAGTCAGCATCTGGACCCGGCCAGCCTGGGTAGCAGCTATACCGCTTATTTGGGGCAGTTGGGCAGTTTCATCAGCAGCCAGGGAGCGGATATTGCGGTGGGCGATGTGCTGGGCCAGGCCAAAGCGGTAGTGGATGCACCGGGTATTTTGCCGGGCAGCTTGCCGTGGGCCAACGTGGTGGAGAGCAGTGTGTTTAATGCGCTGCCAGATAATTTGCGCTGGCAGTTCCGGCTGCAATTGTTTGCCGACAGCGCCAGCCAAAGCCAAAATCAGCCCGTGGTGGCCTTGAGTGGCAGTTTTGCCCAATTGCTGCATCAGCGTATTACGCTCAGTTATAGCCCGGCCACCCAACTCGATGCCGATACCCTGGCCGCCTTCATGCCGGCCGCCCATCCTGATAACAGCCCGATCCAACCAAATGAATTGCCAACCGAATTACCGGCTTACCTGATCCAGCTCAAGGCTGAACTGCGGGTCGATGGCAACCTGATCGCCAGTAGCGGCAGCTTTACCCTGGGTAGTGAATTGTTATTGCAAAGCGCCAGCTTCGACCCGGCTCAAGGCAGTTGGAGTAATGAACTGAGCGCCACCCATGCCGGTGACTATAGCGCCATCGCACTCGACGCCCAGGGCATCAGCAATGCTTATTTGAACCGGGTCAAACAGCGCATGCAAAGCCTGAGCAGCCAGTTGAATAGCCCGGGTGGCTTGAACCGGGATGACAGCATTGGCGATGTGTTGTATCAAACCATTTTGAATTACTTCGCCACGGCGGATGCCAACAGCGCGGTATTTCAGCGCGCCGCTAATGTGGCTGAACAACGCCAGCCCTCGTATGGGCGGGCGGTGGCGCAGGTGATGCCGCATCTGGTGTTGGGCGTGATCAATAGTGCCAGCTTTCCCGGGGTGATTCTTGCCATCGACCAGGACCGGCGCGCCATTGCCGCCAATCGTGCAGATGATGCCGCCGGTAGCAACAGCAACGGTATCAGCAATGCTGCTTACCTGCAACAAAGTGCCCAGCGTAATAACGCCTTTGCGCACCAGGTGTTAAACCAGTTGTACACCAGTAGCAGCCGGCCCGGGCAGGCCGCTTCCAGCGTGAATGTACTGGCCAGTGTGGCGATCCAGAACCAGCCGGTATTTGGCGTCACGGCCGGCAATCTGGCCAGCCTGTTGCCCCAAATTGCCTTGAGCGCGCGCGGACAAGCCGAAGTGCGCAATGCCGTTGCCAGCGGCTACCGGGTGCTGGTGCCACAGGGTAATAACAGCATCGGTAACTGGCATGGTCAGGCTTTGTTGCTGGAAGACAGTGCCAATCCACCCGTGGCCACCCCGGTCTACCGCCTTCTGAGTGACAACGGTAGCGCCACCAGTGCACTGTATCTGCCCAATGGCATGCCGTGGCTGGCACTGGCCCAGCCATTTCAGGCGGCCACCAGCTTGCTGCCCAGCACCCGTGCGGCGCAGAATGTGGATAGCAATCTGGAAGCCCTGTTACAAGAAGCCCAGACCCGCTGGCAGTTCTTCCCGGCCAAGGACGATGTCGCCAACGGCCTGTTTTTGGCGCGTTTGGCTGCCAGCCAGGGTAGCGGTATCTGTGACCGCCTGACCAGTGTGCTGGCCGCCAACCGCAGCACCGGGATTGACCCGGCCAATCCGGCTGGCATCAATATCCCGGTATTTACCAGTAACCCGGTTACCGCAGGCACTGCCGGGCAGCGATATCAGTATCCGGTTAGCGCCACTGACCCCGGTAATGCGCCACTCAGCTACAAACTGGTCAATGCGCCCGGCAGCGTCAGCATCAGTTCCAGCGGCCTGATCAGTTGGAGTCAGCCAATTCCAGGCAACTTTGCCATTACCGTGCGCGCCGACAATGGCCAGGCGTATGCCGATCAAAGTTATCTGTTGAGTATTGGCAACCAGCCACTGCCGCTGGAAATCAGCGTCGCGCTACAACCTGCCATTATCAGCCAGGGCCAGAGTGTCAACCTGACGGTACTCACCAATGGCGGTAGCGGTAATATCAACACCGTGGTGAAAGTGGATGGGCAAATCGTGCCACTCGATGCCAGCGGCAAAGCCAGTATCATCGGCAATCGTATCGGTGTCCATCCGGTTGAAATCAGCGCCAGTGACAGCCAGGGCACCGTCAACAAAGCCAGCTTGTTCAGCGTGAAAGATCCGCAAGACAGCACCGCCCCACTGGCGCAAATCAGTTCACCGCTGGATGATGCCGAAATTACCGCGCCTGTGAATATTGTCGGCAGCGCCAGCGATGCCAATCTGGCCTACTATCAATTGCTGCTCAGACCAGCGGGCAGCAACAACTGGCAGGAAATTGGCCGTGGCAGCAGCAATGTCAGCAATGGCACGCTGGGCAAACTGGACCCAACCCAACTGGCCAATGGCATTTACGAACTGGCGCTGACGGTGGTCGATATCAATGGCCAACAAACCACCCGGCAAATTGCGCTGGATGTTTATCGCGACCTGAAGATCGGTCAGTTTTCACTCAGCTTTGAAGACCTCAACATTGAAGCGGCAGGCATTCCGATCCGGGTCACGCGCACCTATGACACCCGGCGCAAGGGGGAGAGTCTGGATTTTGGTTATGGCTGGAGTGTCGATTACCAGAGTCTGCAAGTACGCAAAAACAAGGTCACCGGCTTGCAATGGAATGTGACTTCGCGCCCAACCGAGTTCAAACTGTGCTTGACCCCGGTTGGCAAGCGCAAAATCAATGTCGCGCTGCCGACCGGCAAAGTCGAACGCTTTACCGCCGCCAATGCCAAAGAATGCGAAGTGGCGCAAATTCCGGCAATTGATATTCGCTTTACGCCCTTGCCCGGTACCACCAGCAAACTTGAAATGGTGAATGTGCCGAATGTGGTGGCGCAAGGCGGGGTGTTATTTGATTCTGACAAACAGGATACATGGAACCAGCTCGACTACAAGCTCACCACCGAAGACAAATATGTCTACTACCTGACCGAAGGCATCGGCATCACCAGCGTGCAGGATCGCTACGGTAATACCCTCAATTACGGGCAAAACGGCATCGTCCATTCCAATGGCCAGTCGATCACTTTCACCCGTGACGCCGCCAAACGCATCACCGCCATTACTGATCCGGTTGGCAAGTCGGTCCGCTATACATACGACGCTCGTGGTGATTTGATCGGCGTGACAGATCGTGAGAATGCCAGCGCCAAATTCAACTACAACCGCAGCCACGGCTTGCTTGACTATACCGACCCGCGCAACGTGATGGCCGCGCGCTATGTGTATGACGATGCCGGGCGGGTGGTGGCGGTTTATGATGGCGACAACCATGCCGTGGAAATGGCGCATGACACCGATAACAACAAGGAAGTAGTCAAAAACGGGCGCGGTTTCAGTACCACCTATACCTATGACGAAGCTGGTAACGTCACCGAAATTGTCGATGCGCTCAAAAACAAAACCACCATTACCTACGACGGTCTGGGCAATGAAATCAAAACCAT
>JBDLSU010000420.1:0-3166 GCA_039799405.1 Pseudomonadota bacterium
CATGAAAACTTTGCTTCCAGACTTGCACCCCGATCAGACTGACCAGGCGATCAAGCAGAGCGCGTAACTGGGCCACAGAAAATAGCGCCTTTGCGCCAAACAGCACAAACAATTCGCGCAACAAGCGTCCACGGATCATTTCTTCCAGGCCCGCCTGATTGAGTGAATTTTCCAGAATTGCATCGCCGATCCAGGCCGCCATGTTCAGCGCTTGCGCCGCCCAGGCCTCACGCTCGGCCTCGCTGGCATCCCCGGCTTTTTGCGCCAGTGCCAGCAAAAACAGGCCGTAATAAGCACTGGCATGCGGTTGGCCTTTGAGTGCTTGTGGCAAGCCTGGCACCACGCGCTGGCTCACTTGCTGCTGCAATTGTTGCATGGCCTGATACTGTTGCAGCGGTGCCGCCGACTCGGCATGCAGTTGCGCCAGACGGCGTTGCAATAAGTCGGCCAAAACCTGTTGCGCATACGGGTCATCATCCATTTCCAGGCTGATCGCATGCTGCAAACCAAAGCGTATCGATTCGGCCGCAATGCGCAGCTTGTCTTCACTCCATTCAAGCGGATCGGCCGGTTCCGTCGCATTGGGTGCGGCCGTGGCTTGCCAATGGCGATCCACCAGATACGGTGCCCGTTCTTGCCGCACTTCCAGCGCCCGCACCACGGGTGCCACCGGATACAGTTGCAACGTCGGTTTCAAGCCATGTACCGCTTCCTGATCACGCTGCACGCAACGCGCCAGTTCAGCAAAAAACTGCTGGCGCAACTGGTAATGCTGCAAACGCGCTTCGGAAAATTCAGGATCATCAAAAAACCAGCGCGAGGACAAGGCCAGACGCAAACATTGATCAAACTCGCGCCAGCAGCGCAAAAATTGTTGACGCAAATCGATCCGGCTTTGCAACGTCAGGCGCGCACTGGCTACATCGTCGCCAAACTGGTCGAGTTGCTGCAACAATTGCGGCAAACGCTGGCAATAGCTGCCAAAGGAAGCATACAGATCCTGCAAATCGTCCAGATCATATTGCTGTGCCAGATCAAGCTCACCATAGGCACGCAACGCAACATCGAGCGGCTTCAAAATACCGCGATAATCGACCAGCATGCCGTGGGTTTTGTTGTGGTGCAGGCGGTTAACCCGGGCAATGGCTTGCATCAGGCTATGGCCCTGCAACATTTTATCGATATACAGCACCGCCACCCGGGGCTGATCAAAACCGGTCAGGAGCCGGTCAACCACGATCATGATATCGAGTTCGCCTTCGCTGGCAAACTGGTTCAGCGCATTGTGTTCATACCATTGCTGGCGCTTGCCGACATGTTCGCGCCACCAGTTGGCCACCGGGTCGCTGGCATCGTCCAGGCTATCGGGCGGCGACATGATGATGCGGCAATTGATCAGGCCGGTCTGGCTCAGAAAATGGTGATAGCGAATCGCTTCGAGCTTGCTGTTTGCGGCCAGCATGCCTTTCAGGCCACTATGAGATTGCTTGAAATTGGCATGAAAATGCAGGGCGATATCCCATGCGATCAATTCCAGCCGGGCATCGGCTTGCAACCAATGGCCTTTTTGTTGCAGGCTGCGCTGCCATGCGCCCTGTTGCGCGGACGTTAAATTGGGCAACAGGTGTTGCAACTGGTTTTGATGCCACTGTGCAAAGGCGTGGCTATCAATTTCCAGCCGTGGCACCCGTTCTTCATAAATTAAGGGGGTCACCATTTCATCTTGCAACGCCCTTTGCATGCTGTAGCCATGCAAAATTGGCCCGAACAGACGCACCGTTTTTTCTTCTTTCAGCAAGGGCGTGCCGGTAAATGCCACCAGAGCAGCGCGCTTGAGTACCCGCCGCATGCGCTGATGCAATTGCCCGCCATGGCTGCGATGCGCTTCATCGACCAGCACAATCACTTTGTCAGACGGGTTATTGCATTGATCCAGCAACAGCGCATCGTTAAACTTGTGTACCAGCGTAAAGACGATTTTGTCATGCCCGTTACTGATGCGACGCGCCAGATCATGGGCCGAATGAGCCCGCACTTTTTCAGCCGCGCGGCGTGCCAGCGCGTCGCCAAAACTGCCACTTTGCATGAATTTTTTGGTCAGTTGATCTTGCAGGTCGATGCGGTCGGTCACCACGATGATGCGGCAATCCTGCAAAACCGGATGCTGGCGCAAGGCGTTAATGAGCAACACCATGGTCAGCGATTTGCCCGAGCCAGTGGTATGCCACACCACCCCGCCGCTACGGCGACCGTTGTCAACTTTTTCGAGTTGTGCGATCAAGGCCTTGACCGCAAAATATTGATGGCTGCGAGCCACCAGCTTGCCATTTCTGGCATCAAACAACATGTACGACGCAACCAGATCCAGCAAGCGTTGCGGATGCAACATGCCAATCAAGGCCTGATCAGCCGCAGTCAATGGCGCTTCACAGTGGTTTTTGACGCTCTGGCGTAGCGCGGGTTTCAAACTGCCAAACAAGGCATGCCCACTACCCGGCGGCAAGCTGGCATGTTTGAACTGCGCCATCTGTGCGTCCGACCAGTGTTCTTCGCGCCAGTGCGCCCAAAACTTGGGCGCGGTCTGATTGCTACCATAGGCCGCCTGTTCATGATCCAGCGCCAGGTAGAGCTGGGCATAGGCATAGATCAACGGCACTTCGGCCACATCCTGATGGCGCAAATGGCTGGCGATGCCGGAGGCCACACTACCTTGCACGGCAATCAGGCACAGCGGAATACCATTAACAAAACAGACCAGATCAATTTCACGCTGCAGGGAACCATATTGCGCACTCACGACAAACGATTCAACCACTTCAAATTGATTGTTCTTCAGATTGGTCCAGTCGATCAGCGGCACACTCAAGCCAACCCGGGCACCATCGGGCATGGTTTCATTGACGCTGATGCCCGCAGTGAGCTTGTCGAACCAGCTCTGGTTGAATTGTTGCCAGTTGCCCTCCTTACACTCTTGGGACAGCTCGCGCATGATTTGTTCAATCAGGCTGGACGAATAGCGATGGGGCTGACCATGATGCAAAAAGTGGCGCTGACGCAAAAAATGCAATAAGGAACTGTGTAACAAGGGCGATGCCGGATCAGAGCGCTTGGCTTGCGAGGCCGCAGGCGACAAATATTGCCAACCAAGTGTACACAAGGTATGCAA